>JAJDEC010000171.1 GCA_029259995.1 Phycisphaerae bacterium | reverse complement strand
TCGGGTCTCGTGGCGATCTTCGTCAGCCTGCTGGATAAAAAAGGTGTTCAGGAGACACAAGGTATCGATGGCGAACTTGCCGAGGCTGGGCAAGCCATTGGCGTTTCGGACGCGAAGATTTAGCGGGCATCGGAAATGAGGAATCTTGTTGATGCGAGCGAACATCGATGACTGCAGCGGAATCCATGAACGGCACCACAATTCAGCGTGACAAATATCATGCGGAAGCGTCGAGTCGTGCGCAACGATTCTGCGTCCTGGATTGGAAACTGCCTCATTCCGCCCCGCCGCACTGTGAATCGATCGCATCCTGGGAGATTCGGATCAAATGAACTTCGCGTACTGCATCGCCATTACAGTTTCCGTCATTTTGCACTGCGCTAGTCTGGTTCTGGCCCAGCCGATACCGCCGCGCGAAACGGGCGCTTCGAGCCAACCGGCCGCCGCTCAGGACCCGACTGTCAACGATCGCGAAAAACTCGCCGTGGAATTTGCGGCCGCGAAAGCTGCGATCGAATCCGCAACAGCAGAAGGCAAGGATGCGCCGTCGGCGTTACGAACGGAGTTCGACTTACTCGGGCGGCTCGATCGGCTGTACGGTCAGATCGATGCGGCTCGGGAACATGAGACGGAACTAAAGGCGTCCAATGAGCAACTGAAAGTCTCCCTGGATAACCTCCGGGCCCATGGCCTGCCCGATGCCAAGCCCTATACGTTTCGGCTGCAGGAGAATCTGCGCGATCAGCTGGAGACAGAAACGGCGCGAGGCGAGACGAGATCGGACGCGATCGCTGCGGCGCAGGCGGCGGCAACGGCAGCGCGGGCATCACGTGAGCAAAGCGAACGCGCCCGGCGACAGGCCAAGGAAACAGCCGAAAGCAACAAGGACGAAGCCAACGCGCCATCGCTCGCGAATGCACTGCGTGTCGCGCAGCTTGAAAGCCGAGTGGCGGCGGAAGAAGTTCTGCTTCGAGAAATCGAATTGGAGAACCAGAAACTCGAAGGCGAGCTTCGTGAGATGCAGCTCACGTCGCTTCGAGAGAAGATCGCACAAGTCAGTACGGAAATACAATTCACGCAACAGGGGCTCGATGAATACCTGGCCCAGATTGATGACACAGAGGCCCGCCTGAAACAATCGCTGGAGTGGGCGCAATCGGACTTCGCACTTCGCGACGCGGAGTGGGCAGAGGTCCGCCGACGATTGGAGATGTCGCCCAGCAAGGATTCGGCGCTCGTCGAGGAATTCGAATCGCGGCAACTGATCCGCCGATCGCGACAACGGGAAATCGCGTTGATCGGCGAGCAGCTTCAATCTCTCTCCGACACACGCAAAGTCTGGGAAAAGCGCTTCAAAGTCTTCAATGGGATTTTGGATGAAGTGAAATTTCGGGACTGGGAGAAGGAGACGCGGCAGGCGCTCGATCAGATCAATCGCGATCTGAGAATCAACGCCGCCCGACTCACGGAACTTCGCGGCGAAGCCGTGACGCTCGATTCCAAGATCAACGCGGCCGGCGATGCCAATCCCGACGCCCGCCGCTGGCTCGATCAGCAAAAACGCCATCTCAACGGCATGATTCGCAATTACGAAGAAAACGTGGACCAACTGGAGTCCGCACGAAGACTACACGAGAAGCTGCTGAGCGAAATTTCGACGGAAGTTGACACTGTCACGTGGTCCGAGTGGTTTGACGCCGTCTGGGTCACGGTTCTGAGCGTCTGGAACTACGAAATCACTTCGGTGCAGGACAGCCCGATTACGGTAAAGAAGATCGTCATCGGCATCATCCTGTTGCTCGTCGGTCTCTACGGATCACGCGTCATCGCCCGATGGTTCGGGCACCGCTTCCTGCCTCGCTTCGGCCTCAATGAAGGCGCCGTGGCGGCGCTTCAGTCCCTGCTGTTTTATCTGCTGGTATTAACCGTCGTGATGCTGTCATTACGCATCGTCAACGTGCCGCTGACGGCGTTTACGATTCTCGGTGGTGCACTGGCCATCGGGATCGGCTTCGGCAGTCAGAACATCGTCAACAACTTTATCAGCGGGCTGATCCTGCTGGCCGAAAGACCGATTCGTGTCGGCGATCTGGTCGAGATCGACGAACTGATCGGCGTCATCGAACACATCGGACCGCGAAGTACGCGCGTGCGTTCGCCGTCCAACATGGACATCATCGTTCCCAACAGCTCGTTCCTCGAAAAGAACGTCGTCAACTGGACACTGACGGACGATCGATATCGCACGCACGTGTCTGTCGGCGTCGTTTACGGATCGCCGACTCGGGAAGTTGTGCGGCTGATCCGCAAGTCACTGGACGAGCACGGCAAGGTTCTGGACAAGCCCGAGCCCATCGTCCTGTTTGCCGATTTCGGCGACAATGCGCTGATCTTCGAAGCACACTTCTGGGTTCGAATGCGCCGGATCATGGAGCGTCGCATGATCGAGAGCGATATTCGGGCGCGTATTGATTCGCTGTTTCGCGAGGCCGGCCTTGTCATCGCCTTTCCGCAGCGGGACGTGCATATCGACAGCCAGAGTCCGATCCAGGTCGAACTTCTGCAACGGCCCCCGACCGTTGAATCCGTCGAGTAGAAACCCGCTTCATCATTGGATTGCGCCACCGACATTGACTCGCGCGCATGCATGAAGTTGTTTGAGGTATTACGTCAGAGAGGGTCCGCCATGTCGAAGTTTCGAAAGCGTCATACAGCCGTCGGTGCTCGCCCCGGCACGCTGGTCATCGGCGAAAACGCCTCGCAGCCGATCGTGCGTGTGATTGATTATACGGAATCCGAATTGCACGAACGGGAGATTAACAATCTGGACGAACTCGCAGATTGTCTCGAACGATCCTCCGTTACGTGGGTCGACGTCTGCGGACTTGGCGACGAGGCAACGCTCCGAAAGATCGCTGAGATCTTCTCCCTACATCCGCTGGCCCTGGAGGA
Source organism: Phycisphaerae bacterium (assembly GCA_029259995.1). Classification (GTDB taxonomy): domain Bacteria; phylum Planctomycetota; class Phycisphaerae; order UBA1845; family UTPLA1; genus ECT2AJA-110-A. The sequence continues at coordinate 1,772 of JAJDEC010000171.1, read as the reverse complement.
TGTCGTCAATGTGCCACAGCGCCCCAAAGTGGAATCGTACGACGCCCATCTTCTATTGATCACGCGCATGGTCATGCAAAAAGACAGCGCCGCATTGGATCCCGAGCAGGTCAGTATTTTCGTCGGCCCAAATTACGTCCTGACGTTTCAGGAACGCTTCGGCGATGTCTTTGATCCCGTTCGCAACCGGTTGCGGCGCGGCCGCGGTCCGATTCGAAAACACGGCGCCGATTACCTGGCGTATGCGATTCTGGATACTGTCATAGATGCGTACTATCCGATCCTCGAGGCCATGGGCGACTATTTGGAACTGCTCGAGGAAGAAGTCGTTCAGCGACCGACACTGGATTCGCTGCACAAGATTTATCGTTCAAAACGTGAGTTGTTGACGCTGCGACGATCGATCTGGCCGCAGCGAGAGGCCATTAACTCACTGGTTCGGGACGACTCCGAATTCGTGAGCGAACCGGTTCGCGTCTACCTGCGCGACACTTACGATCATTGCGTCCAATTGATCGACGGAACGGAAACCTATCGAGAGCTGGTCGGTGGATTGATGGACGTTTACTTGTCGAGCATCGGGAATCGGCAAAACGAAGTCATGAAGGTGCTCACGATCATGGCGTCGATCTTTATCCCCTTGACGTTCCTCGCGGGAATCTACGGGATGAATTTTGAGCAGATGCCCGAGCTCAAGTCCGTATGGGGATACCCGGTTCTTCTTGGCATCATGTTCGTCACGGCGATCACGATGCTCTATCACTTTCGTCGACTGGGTTGGCTCGGTCAGCCGGGCAAGAAAAGAGACTCCGAAGAATAGACGCGTGCGTTGCATGCACGACGACTCCGAACCCATCGTCCATGACACGTGCAACGCGGGCAGTACCGGAGTCATGAAATTCAATCACAAGACGGCACGCTGTCGCGAAAGAGTTCGCAGGAAAAGCGTCTGGCGCTGACAGGAACCGCCGATTATCAGAAAGTTCATTTCGAAGGCAGCATCATGATCGAATCACCTTTATTGGAAAATATCTGCGGTTACATCGACGGCGCGTGGGTCCGGGCGGATTCAGGCGAGGAAATGCAAGTGACGAACCCCGCGACGCGGGGATTGATCGCACAAGTGCCTCGAATGGGCGCCGACGAAACGACACGGGCCGTGGAGGCGGCCGAGCGATCTCTGTCACGCCCCGCCAGCATCCCGCAGCGTCGGAAATGGCTCTCAAAAATCGCAGATCTGCTCGTCGAACATCGTCGCGAATTAGGTCGCATCATCACTCTGGAAAATGGAAAGCCGTGGCGAGAGGGAGAAGGTGAAGTCGACTATTCCGTCGGATTCTTCCGATTCTGCGCCAAGCATGCGACCAGGCTTCGATCCCGGAAACTCAAGGAGCAACCGCGCGGACACGAATGGACCGTCCACTGCCGCCCCGCCGGCGTGGCCGGACTGATCTCGCCGTGGAATTTTCCGTTGGCGCTGATCGCCAAGAAACTCGCGGCCGCCATCGCGGCGGATTGCCCCTGCGTCATGAAGCCGGCCGAGCAAACGCCTCTTTCGACGATCGCCCTCATGACGCTGCTTGAGCGTGCCGGTATGCCGGCAGGGAAAGTGAATCTCGTAATGGGCAATCCGGCCGAGATCGGCGATGTCCTGTGTACGCATCCTGCGGTTCGCTGCATCAGCTTCACTGGGTCCACTGAAGTGGGCAAGTTGCTGTCGCGCAATGTCGCCGATCACGTGAAGCGGCTGGCGTTGGAACTTGGCGGCAATG
>JAJDEC010000018.1 GCA_029259995.1 Phycisphaerae bacterium | reverse complement strand
TGTTGATAATCAACACCGATCGCCCTGCAGATCGTCGCGTGCAGATCCCCGACGCGCACGGCCCGATCGGCCACGCAACGCCCCTGATCGCTCGCCCCGATGAGTCGCCCATGCAATAGCCCCCCGCCGCCGGCCGCAATGCTCCAGACCTGCGGGAAATGATCGCGCCCCTGGTTCGCATTGATTCTCGGTGTTCGCCCGAATTCACTGGCAATGATCACGACACTACGATCGTACAAGTCCTTCCGGATCAAATCCGCAATCAGCGCCGACGCGCCCCGATCGAGCTCGGCGCTCTTCGCCTGCACGGCATTGAAATTGTCCGCATGCGTGTCCCAGCCGCCGAGCGAGACTTCGACGAATCGCACGCCCGCCTGCACGAGCCGCCGCGCCTGCAGGCAGCCCTGGCCGAACGCCGACTCGCTGCCATAGGCCTCGCGAACCGCCAGCGATTCCTCATCCAGATTGAAAACCCGCGCCGTCTTCGGTCGCATCATCAACAGCGCCGCGTTGTAGTGCTCCGCAAACGCCTTGATCGCGTCGTTTTTCTTATGCTTCGCCTTGAAGCTCCGATCCAGATCGTTGAGCAGTTTCAGACGCCTGCGAAATCGATCGCGACCAATCCCGCGCGGCGGCGCCAGTGTCGCATCGCTCTGACGCGCGTTGCCGATGTAGTAAGGTGCATACTTCGGTCCGAGATAGCCCGCGGCCCAGTCGATTCCGATGCTGACATAGGGCGGCAGATTCTCGTCGCGCGGGCTTCGCCCCTTGTACTTCGCGATGATCGATCCGATCGTCGAATGCTTCATGCTGGCGAGCGGCGGATAGCCCGTGTGCATGAGATACGTCGCCCGCGTGTGATCGAACTCGTTACTCGTCATGCTGCGAATGAGCGACAGATGCTTGAAGCCCTTCGCCAGCTGGGGCAGATGCTCGCTGATGCGAATGCCGTCGGCCGATGTCTGGATGGCCGCGAATGAACCGCCGTGCTCCATGCCGGGCGCGGGATCGAACGTGTCGAGATGGCTCATGCCGCCGCCCATCCACAGAACGATGACGGACTCCGCCGTGCGATCCTTCGACGGCTTCGCATAAAGCACGCGCGGATCGAGCAGACCCAGGAAGCCCGCGCCCCCCGCCGCACCGACGGCGGCGCGCAGCCACTGCCGCCGCGACATCGCGCGATAGCTGTCACATCCGTGGCATTCCATGTTCGACATTGGCTTCCTCGACCTCAAGCTGGTTGTTCAGAGCCACGACCGTCAGGGAATGGGCGCGCATCGCACTGGCAGCCCCGAGATCACGAACCGTACAGGCTCGATATTCACAACAGCCGTCCTTGCCTCTCACATCGCGCGACCGACTCCCTCACGGTCGCGGCTCTGAAACGCCGTTCATCGGATAAACTGAAACTCCCGCGTATTGAACAGCGCCCATTGCAGATCTTCCCAGCCTGCGTCGCCGCGACTGTTGCCGACGACTTCGATCGCCCACTTGCGCTCCCGCTTTGTCGGCTTGCGCGTCAGCACCTGGATGAACACGGCGTCCAGTGTGCTCGACGCGCTGAGATTCCTGTCGCCGCGCCAGCGCCGGATCGGATGATTCGGATGAGAGCGCACGGCGCCGTTCAAAAAGGTGCCGTTCATCAGCGACAGCGCCTGCTGGATACTGCCGTCGAGCCGACCGTCGGGAATTGTCTCTCGATCCGACGCACCGAAGATGCGCAGAAAACTGCGAGGCCGCGGCGGATACGTCGTCCGCGCCGAGGGCGGGTTCCCGCGATAGCCGTTGGGATAATGCCCCGTCGCAACGAGAACCGAATCGTTAATCTGCTCGGCCGACATACGCCGCAACTTCATGCCTTCGTAAAGCGATCCCGGAACGATGTCGTCCTCTTCCGACGGCGTCTCCCGATTATGCCGCACAACGCTCAGCCAACTCCTCAATGAATCCGAACTCGACTGCTGATAGGTCCGCGACAACGCAATCTGCCGCAGCACATGCTTGATGTCGTAGCCGCTCTCGACGAAGTCGATCGCCAGCCAGTCCAGCAATTCCGGATGCGACGCCGGATTCAGCGGACTGAAATTGCTCGACGGATTCACGAGCCCCACACCCATCATCTGTTCCCAGAGTCGATTGACGCTCACGCGCGCAAAGTACGGGTTGTCGCGCGACGTGATCAGTTCCGCCAAAGCCGATGGCCCTTTGCCGAGTTCCGATGACGCCCCCGTCAGGAATTGACCGGCGGCGCGGCGCTCCACATGGCGCACACCGAACAGCGGTCGCTCCCGGCCGTTCGTTTTTTGCATACGCGCCAAGTCGCGGCGCGTCCCCCGATAGAATCCCGCCATGCCCTTGAAGTCGTCCTGCGTCCAGTAGTCGAACGGATGATCATGACATTGCGCGCATTTCAGTTGAACGCCCAGAAACGCATCCGAAACGGAGACGGCGAGCACATCGGCATCCAGTCGATCGCGCAAGAGAAATCCCGTCGCGAGATTCTGCTCGCTCGCGCCATCCGCCGATATGAGGCTGCGCACCAGTTCGTCGTAGGGCTTATTGTCTTCGAGTGCGGTATGCAGATAGTCGCGCAGCGCATTCTGCGGCGCGCCGTTGATTCGCCCCCGTTCCCGCAACAAATCCCCGAACACGATCGTCCAGCGATCGGCGAAATGCCGCTGCTTCAACAGCAGATCGACCCACTTCTCGCGACGCTCCTTCTTGTCCCACGCCATGTAACGCTCAAGTTCCTCGAGCGTCGGCGTGATGCCCACGAGATCGAGACTCACCCGGCGGGCGAACGTCCAATCATCGCACACACTCTTCGGTCGAATCTTCTCCACCTTAAGCCGGGCGAGAATGAACTGATCGATCTCATTGAACGGTTTGAACTTGCCATACCTGACGTCCGGCGGTGCCGGCTTCTCGCGCGGCAGCGGCGGCAGAATCTCCTTCGCGCCCGCAGGACGCGTGCTCTTGAAACTGGGAAATTGGGCAGAGGCCGACGCGGCTGATCCGAATATCGCAATCAGGACCAACAGACGCCCCAGCCGGAGGTGCCGCGGAATCCGGCACTGCGTGCAATTCATGTCAGTTTGGAATCGAGCGCGCAAAAAAGTCACCTCGGTTACTGGCGTAACGCACTTATTCTACGCCTGATTGCTGCGCGAACCCAGAATATTCACCGATTCCCCGCACTGCCGCCGAATCGACCCGCGGCGTCCTGATGCCCTTTGAGCTTATGCCTGCGACTCGTAGAATCGTTGTTGAGGGCCGCAGATGGAAACTGGCAAGAGCTCACCCAGATCAGTACGCCGCCGAAGAAAAGGCTCCATGCCATCGTTGAATTCGAAATCCTCGATGCTCGACAAGCTCGGCCCCTGCGGCAAGTGCGGGTACGACGCGACAGGGCTGGCCAGCCCGCTGTGCCCCGAATGCAACAACGCCGTGGACGTCTTCGTTGTCTCCAACGGGCGAAGAAGACGTGCGAAAGAACCACTGCTGCTCTCCATCATCACGGGAATCACATTCGGCTGCCTCATTTTCCCGATCGCGCCTAGCTGGATTACGCATTCGGGTTGGAGTCGTTTTGGAATCCCGTCGAAGAACCTCAGCGACATTTTGACGTCAGGATCAATTCCATTGGTCGCCATCGACGCGCTTCTGGTATGTACGATGTTGCTGATCGCGCTTCGACGGAAACGGCCACTGGCCACAGCACTCTACCTCGTCATCCTGATCCTATCGGTCATCATCTGTGGTCACGCGTTCATCACAACTCTCCGCGAATTTACGAACGAATTTATGTTCATCACGTAACGATTGACCCATGTCGATTCAGGCCGCTGAAATCAGATGCCCGTGTTGCGATGCTGCGATAGACGTCCGCGGTTCGTCTCGCTGCATGGGTTGCGATGTCGAGTTGGCACTTCAATGGCGCGAACGCCCTGTCCCTCGAACAACACCGTGCGTTGTGCTCGCCGCGGCCTCGATGTCGAACGTCGGATTTCAGCTGCTCATTTTCCCACGATCGGAATGGTTTGGCATCGTGGTTTGGATCCTGATCTTCTTGCAATTACA
>JAJDEC010000170.1 GCA_029259995.1 Phycisphaerae bacterium | reverse complement strand
CCTGGTGTGGAACCGGCTAATAGCCGGTTCGCCAAGGGCGAGACGCCTGTGCCACATTCAACGATGGCTTCTGCGAATCAATTTAGGAAAACAAAAGGCGACGCCATGAAGTCGGACATCCTCAAACAGATCATCGCTCGCAAATGCGAAGAACTCGCAACGTTGAAAAACGCGCCATTCGACGATTGTCAAATCGCCGATCGACGCGACTTCGAGAACGCGCTCCGCCGCCCGGAAATCGCCATCATTGCGGAAATCAAGCGACGCTCGCCTTCCAAAGGCGACATCGCGCCATCCATCGATCCCTTCCTCCTCGCCGCGGCCTACGAAGCCGGCGGCGCATCCGCAATCTCCTGCCTGACCGACGAAACATTCTTCGGCGCTCACACCGATGATCTCCCTGACGCACGAAGAGGCTCGAGCGTTCCCGTCCTCCGCAAGGATTTCATCATCGATGAACGACGGATTCACCAATCCGCGTCGATGGGCGCCGACGCCATCCTCCTGATTGCCCGCTGCCTCACGACGCAAGAACTGCGACACCTGATCTCGATCGCGAGCCGTCGCCAACTGGCAACACTCGTCGAAACACACGACGAGCGCGACATCGCCAAGGCACTCGATTCCGGTGCAACCATCATCGGTATCAACAATCGCGACCTGAAGACTTTCGAAGTGAACCTCGCCAACGCCATCCGACTAAGAGAACGCATCCCCGCAGATTGCCTGGCCGTTTCCGAGAGCGGCATCCACTCCGCCGACGACGTCCGTCGCATGGCCGACGCCGGATTCGACGCCGTCCTCGTGGGTGAATCCCTGGTTCGAAGCCTCGACCCGACGGCCGCAATCCGAGCGCTCCTCGGCCGACCGTCGGATGCAACAGCCACCGGAGGCTCCGCATGATCATACACGAGTCACGCCAACCAATCGCATCCGGCACGACTGCCGTCGCCCATGAAACGCGAATCAAAGTCTGCGGCGTCACCAACGTCGACGACGCATTATCCGCCGCCGAACTCGGCGCCCACGCGATCGGTCTGATCTTCGCACCCTCCCACCGACAGATCGACGTGAACACCGCCGCACAAATCGTCCGAGCGCTCCCGCCGTTCGTCATCACCATCGGCGTGTTCCTCAACGAATCGCTCGACACGATTCGAAGAACCCTCGACGTCGTCCGGCCTTACGCCGTCCAGCTCCACGGCGACGAGTCGCCCGATTTCTGCGCATCCGTCGGACGTCCTGTCATCAAGCGATTCAACATCGCTCCCGACGACACAACGACAACACTCAAGACCCGCATCAGCCAGTATGACGTCGCCGGCCATCTGCTCGACCCCGGCGCAGGCGACGGACGCGCCTTCGACTGGACCCTCGCTGCTGGCCTCTCGGATCGCCTGATCCTCGCCGGCGGTCTCAACCCCGATAACATCGCCGACGCACTCCGCATCGCATCGCCGTCCGCCGTCGACGTCTGTTCCGGCGTCGAATCCGAACCCGGCCGCAAGGACCGCAACAAGCTACACGCATTCGTTCAGGAGATCCGTCACCATGACGCTGACACAAACGCTCAATAAACCCGGCTGCTTCGGCGCATTCGGCGGACGCTACGTCCCCGAAACCCTCGTCTTCGCCCTCGACGAACTCGAAGCCGCCTACGCCGCCGCACAACACGACGTCGCGTTCGCGCAGCGATTCGATTCGCTGCTACGCCACTACGTCGGCCGCGAAACGCCCCTCTACATCGCCGAACGCCTCTCCAGCCAACTCGGCGGCGCACGCATCGCCGTCAAACGCGAAGACCTCAACCACACGGGCGCTCACAAGATCAACAACGCCATCGGTCAGGCCCTCCTCGCCCAGCGCATGGGCAAGACACGCATCATCGCCGAGACCGGCGCCGGTCAGCACGGCGTCGCCACGGCCACGGCCTGCGCCCTGCTCGGCATCGATTGCCGCGTCTACATGGGCGCCGTCGATGTCGAACGCCAGCGCCCCAACGTCCAGCGCATGCACCTGCTTGGCGCCGAAGTCATCGAAGTCGAGTCCGGCAGCCGCACGCTTCAGGACGCCATCAACGAAGCCCTGCGCGAATGGGTCGCGACCGTCGAACACACGCACTACTGCATCGGATCCGTCGTCGGACCGCATCCCTTTCCCACGATCGTCCGCGACTTTCAGTCCGTCATCGGCCGCGAAACGCGCCGACAATCGCTCGAACAGTTCGGACAATTGCCCGACACGATCATCGCCTGCGTCGGCGGCGGCTCGAACGCGATGGGTATGTTCCACGAATTCATCGACGAGCCAGTCCAGCTCATCGGCGTCGAAGCCGCCGGCCGCGGTCTCGACACGAGCGAACATTCCGCAACCATCGCCCTCGGTTCCACCGGCGTCCTACACGGCGCCAGGAGCCTGCTGCTGCAAGACGCATACGGACAGGTGAAAAGCACGCACTCCATCTCCGCCGGTCTCGACTATCCCGGCGTCGGTCCCGAACACGCCCATCTCGCCCACACCGGCCGCGTCGAATACGTCAGCGCGACCGACGACGAAACCCTCGCCGCCTTCAAACGACTCTCGCAGACCGAAGGCATCATCCCCGCGCTGGAGTCGGCCCACGCCGTCGCCGTCGCGATCCGTCTCGCACCGCAAATGACCAACGACCAGACCATCATCGTCAATCTCTCAGGCCGCGGCGACAAGGACCTCGGCATCGTTGAAGGACAGATATGACGCCAATCGCATCGACACAACACGCAACGACATCGCCGATCAATGAGATGTTCGCCTCGCTCAGAGTGCGAAACGAACTCGGGCTGATTGCCTACATCTCCGCAGGATTCCCGACGATCGATCAATCCATCGACCGCATGCACGAAGCCGCAGCAGCCGGCGTCGATCTCCTCGAAATCGGTGTCCCGTTCTCCGATCCCATCGCCGACGGTCCCACAATTCAGCATGCCTCCGTGCAGGCACTCAGAAACGGCTTCACGCTCGCCGCATTCCTCGATCGACTCGTCCAGCGCCCGCTGCCGATCCCGACGCTGCTGTTCAGCTACCT
>JAJDEC010000169.1 GCA_029259995.1 Phycisphaerae bacterium | reverse complement strand
CGCGTCCGAGCACCAATGTGACAATCACCGGAATCAGAATGGACAGGAGCATCGGCCAATGGACGCGCTTGGATGCCGCGAACATCTCCGCCGCCGCCAGCGGATCGCTGATGCTCACGCCAAACAGTCGCATTGACCAGAGCGTCCCTTTGTTGCCGTCGAGCAGCGCTTGCGGATCGTCAAGCGAATCGACATACGGGTGGATCGCCTGCGTCATCACTTCACCGCGCAGGCCGGCCATCAGTTGGGCGTCATCCAGTACTCGCGCCGATCGATAGTGCGCGTACAGACTGAGTAACGCGATGCCACACACGAGTAGGAGCACAAGCACCTGAATGGAACGACGTGTGATCTGGAGAATCATGATTCGACCTCCGTCAACAGAGGACGTCGAGTGCGAACGACGCGAATCGCAGGTTCGCCGCGAACGACGGTACGACAAATCTCCTCGCACATTCCGCATCCGACGCAATGTTCAGGATGAATCACCGGGGCGAGGAATGAACCGGGCATCAGCGTGATCGCACGATTCCGCAACGGACAGAACATGAAGCACTCGCCGCATGGTCCGCGACGTACAAGTGCCGCGTCGGACTCCGTTGGTTCCTTGCCGATCTGCGTCAGAAGGTCCTGTTCCTGGCGAATACGCTTGGCCTTGAACGACAGGCAAAGGTCCTCGGATAGCTCGACGGATCCCATGTCAACGTCCGACGAATCGTCGAACGGCAGCAGCGCACCCGTGGGACAGGCGGGGCCGCACATGTTGCACAACGTGCAACCCTTCCTGGCCGGATCGACATACGGCGAGTGATAGCGCACGCCATCATGTTCGGTGAAGAACTGGATTGCGCCGGGCTCGCAGGCGTCCTGACAACGATAGCAGCGGATGCACGCCGCGAGGAACTCGCGTTCCGGCAGGGCACCGGGCGGGCGAAGGATTCCGGCGAGTCTGGCGTAGGGCCGTCGGACGAACGGATACTTGGACATCCCCGTGCGTTCGAGCAAATGAACGATGCCGCCAACTGCCGCGAATCCCGCAGCCGCGGCAATTGTACGTAACGTGTCGCGGCGGCTTAAACGCATCACGCTTTCCTCGACTTTACGCGAATCGCGTGAGGATAACGGATGCAGGCTCGCTCGCAGCAGCCGCATCCGACGCAGGCATCCGCATGTACCGTCGGCTGCTCCCAACGACCAATGGTCATCGCCTCTCCCGCCAGCGGGCAGGCGCGAAAGCACGCTCCACAACTCCAGTTGTTGTACGAATAGCACAGGTTGAGATCGAGCTCAGCGAGGCCGATGGCGACCATTTCGCGAATCTCGTCTGGGTCCTTTCTGACCAATTGCAATGCGCCGCTGGGGCACGCCTCGGTACACTTGAGGAATTCGCCCTCCTCTCCCGCACAGAGCATGCAGGCCGCTTTTCGCGGCTCCATCGTAGGCGTTCCGCCGGTTCCCCCGGGCGTCCGCTCAGGCAACGGTGTCAACGCGCGATTTGGGCAAGCATCCACGCAGCGCATGCACCGAATGCATGTCGCCACGAACTCCTCCTCCGCAAGGGAGCCGGGCGGCCGCAACGGAGGCGGCGTGTCGGCGGCCGGCGATTGGACCAACCCGACGAGATAGCCACCGACGCCCACAGTCACACTGACTGCCGCGCTTTGCTTGACAAACTGTCGACGATTCAGAGACATCCGAAAAGGCTCCGATGTGCAGGCTATAGTCTCTCGATCCGGGCGGCGGACTTCTTGTAATCGCATTGCCCGCTAACCGGATCCCACGCGCGATGGCTCGTCGCATTCACCAGCCATTTGTTCTTGCGCGGATCTGCGCTGTCGGCGACGGATAGATTCCATGGGCTGAACAGGTATCCTGGCGGCACTTCCGTCCGCGCGGGACGAATCATGCTCGCCTGCCCCACACTGACGCGAGCCTCATACGAGCCTCGGCGCGTCACCAGGCGTACCCGATCACCGTCGCGCAGCCCGTATCGTCTCGCGTCGTCCGCGTTGATTTCGACATACTGCTCGGGAACGAGTTTCATCGTCGTCGCACCGCGAATGGTCTTGGCGGTGTGAAAATGTTCATAGACGACGCCCAACCCGAGCCAGAATGGATAGACGTCCAGGTTCTTGTGGTCATCCAACGACTGGCTTGTGTCCCCGTAGATTTCCAGGTGCGGCAGTTCGGGTGTCAGACCCGCGTCGCGCGCGGCAACAAGGATCTTCGGTTGCCCCTTGTTGGGGCCATCCTCGTACAAATCGTCGATCAGGTAGGGACCTTCGCCAGGGCGACGCTTGTCACCGTATTGCATCAGCGCTCCTGTGACTTCGTCGAGCTTTGTGTAGTCCTGCTCGCAGAGCTTGAAGCGCGCTTTTCCGTCCGGATGTCTGAATTCGCCGTAGGGTTTGCCGCCCCAGCCTTCCTGGCCCAGGTATCGACGTGGTGTGCCGCCAGCCTTGGCAACCGCCGCTGTCGGCGCGGGCCATTGTATGCCCCGCAGCGCACGAAGCTGGTCATAGGGCGACGTCCCTTCATTTTGCTCAACATCGAGAATACCGGAAAGATCAGCGTCGGATCCCTTGCTGGCCGCGACGATGTCACGGAAGACGTCTTCCGGATCATAGGCCATCAGGCCGTTGCCCATTTTGATCGTCTTCTTGTACGGAAAGATCGCTTCGGCATCGAGCCCCATCTTCTCGGCGAGCACCTTGCCCTTGTCGATCGCCATGTCCATGTCCGGCCGACAGTTTTCCGGCGGGTTCTTCGTTCCGTCGCAGACGTAGACCCTGCGCTCCGACTGGATATACGTGCCGCCGGTCCACTCGCCCCACGTCGCCGCGGGGAAGATGACATCCGCATAGAGGTTGTTCGGGGCGTGGCGATAGATTTCCTGAATGACGACGAACATCTTCGACAGCGCGGGTCGAACCAGCGTCTCCAGATCGGCCATGTGTACGTGCGTTGTGTACATCCAGAACATGGCGTCGAGTCCGCCCTTGAGCGCCCGTTCCATCATGCCGACGACCATTCCCGGATTGGGCAACGCGGATGTTTGCGCCAAACGCTCACGCGGAACACGCCAGCGATCGGCGATATGGTTGCGCCACTGCTCGTTGCTCAGCGGCTGATTGAATGGGAGTCGGCTTGTCAGCCCCCCCATGAGTCGCTCGCTCATCGCGTTGGGCTGACCCGTTTGTGAGTGGCTTCCGCAACCCGGTCGGCCGAGGTTTCCCGTCAGCAGATGCAGGTTGATGTTGCTGATCGTGTTGTGCTGGCCATGGAGCATCTGGTTATAGCCGATGCCCCAGAAGCTGAGCACTCCACCGCGGCCGCGCTCGCGCCCCTTGATCGACGCCTCGGCCCACGCCTTGGCGACATTCTCGATCACATCCACAGTCACTCGTCCATTGTCCAGGCGCACAAGCCGTTCGATGACCTGCTCGGGCGAGTATCGCTCCAATACGCCTTTCTTGTAGGCCTGCCAGTTGTTGGTGTGCTTCTCCAACCATTCGTCTGACATGCATGCATTCGGATACTTCTTCATCAACACGTGGGCGATCGCATTGAGATAGCTTATGTCGCCGTTGAGCGTCGGAATGTGATAGCTGTTTCGCGGGTTGATGTCCTCCAGTCCGATCACGGTGCCTGTCTTTCGTGGATCGGCGACGAGGGTCGGAATGTCGTGCTTGGCCTTATGGTCCGCGACTCGCCAAAACAGGATCGGGTGAGCTTCGCGGGCGTTGTGTCCCCAGAAGGTAATGAAGTCGGCCTCTTCGATGTCTTCGTAACTCGTGGGGGGCGCATCGGAACCATAGGAATGAAAATAGCCCGTCACGGCCGACGTCATGCACATCCGGGCGTTGGCCTCGATCGAATTGCTGCCGATGACGCCTTTCATCAGCACGTTTTCAATCCACTGAGCCTCCATTGTGAGTTGGCCGGACCCGTTCAGGCCGATCGCGTTCGGCCCATTTTGTTTCACGATTTCTGCGATGCGGTCGGCGACGAGCTCTTCCGCCTCTTCGTATGGCATTTCGTGAAAAACATCGTCGTCAAATCGACCCTTGGTCGACGAAATGTGTCCGCGAAGCGGATCACTCATATCGCGACGCACGAGCACCTTTGTCAGGCGATCAATGTAAATCGGTTCGTGGGCGTTCAGCCCCTTGATGCACTGAATCCCGCGATTGGTCGGATGCTTCTTGTCAGGCACCATGCCCACGACTTTGCCGCGCTCGACTTTGATCAACGTGCCGCAGCCGACTCCGCAATAGGGACAAGCCGCCTGCAGGAGTTTCATTCCGCCGTCGCGCGCCGGCGTGAGTTCCGCCATCGCCCGCGCCTGAACGAACTCGCCCGGCAACAAGCTGGTCATGGCCACGGCAGCGCCCGTTCCGGCAGCCATCTTCATGAACTCCCGCCGGTCGAACGGTATGGCGTTCTTGACACTGCGATGAATCGTACAGCGGGTTGCGGGAATATCGCCATCAAGCACTGTCAGGCTTTGATCATTCATGGGTCAGTCTCCAGAATCTCGCGCGAGTTTCGCAAACGAGGTCGTACGTTCCAGTTTGTCACTATCCGCCACAGCATCCGCCGTGTTGACGGAGATGGACTGTTCGGCCGGAATCGTCATCGGGGAAGGCGCCAGCGAGGACCACTGGCGCATGTAGGCCACAATGTCATCGATGTCCTGTGACGTTAAGTCGGTCAATCCATGTGAGCCGGCGCCGAACGCACGCATCGCGGTACCCCGCCTGCCGCGCGTGATGATCGCCTGCAACGCCCCGTCGGTCGCCGCGGCAAGAAAACCCTCATTGTTGAGTTCCGGCGCCCAAGATCCCCTGCCTTCATCTCCGTGGCAACCGGCGCAATTGGAACGGAACAGGGTGCGTCCGCGCGCGAGATCCCATGGAACGACAAAGCGATGGGGAATCTCGGTGCCATCGGGCGATTCGAAGGGCGAGGAATGCTCCCAGAATCGCAGATATGCAACCACATCATTCACTTCATCGCTCGACAGACCAAGGATGGACTGAGGACCGCGTTTGACGGGGCGCATTTCGGTACCGGATCGTCCCAGAGCCATTGTGGCCATCAGAAAGCCGTCGGACGCAAATCGCAGGAAGTTGGTATTGGACAGCGCGGGGCCGCTCGCCCCTTCTCCGCGTTCGCCGTGACAACCGACGCAGTTTGCGGCATAGACACGCTCTCCGTTTTGCGGTCGTCCATGAGGCGACTTCGCGACGCGGTTGATATCGTATTCGCCAATTCGTTCAAGCGAACGCAGGTACGAAATAATGTCCTCGATCTGGCGGTCAGCCAATTCGCCAATGCCCTGCCCGCCCTTGCGGAATCCGCGCATTTCTGTGCCTTCTTTTCCGTGCGTGATCCACTCTCGCAGCATCACGTCGGTTGCGCAGGAAAGGAAATTCGGATTGCTGAGTTGGGGGCCGGTTGCGCCTTCAGCGTCGGCGCCGTGGCATCCCGCACACTGCCCGATGAACAGCCGCTTTCCGGCGTCCCAGTCACCGCGGGCGACCGTCTGTTCATGCCACGAATCGGATTTTGAATCGTCGCGCTGCCACGTGCGGATGAAGCGCACGATCGATGCGACATCCTCATCTCGAAGGTGCTGCCAAGCCGGCATACCGGTTCCGGGCCGTCCGGCAATCATCGTCTCGACCAGAAAGGACTCGGGAACAACTGTGAGAAATGCCTGGGTATTCAGCGAGGGCGCCAGATCGCCGGAACCATCCGCGCCGTGGCACATGACGCAATTGGCCTTGTACAACGTGGCGCCGATTGCCGCGGACACGACAGACGTCTCCTCTCCCTCACACAGCGCCAGGGTCGACGCAACATCGCTTCGACTCGGCTGCCACAGACGGATGTACGCCAAAAGATCGCTCAGCTCCTGCGCGTCAAATCTGCGCCATGCGGGCATCGCCGTATTGGGCCTCCCAAATACGATCGTGTCTCGCAAGAATGCGTCCGAGGCGACGGCGAGGAACGTCGGCGAATTCAACGAGTTCCCGATCCCGCCTTCGCCGGAACGACCGTGACACGCGGCGCAATTCGCGCGATAAAGCGCACCACCGACGCGAGCGTCTCCGTGCGAGGCGGCGACCGCACTCAGGTCCGGCGCCGGCTGATTCCATCCTCGTATGTGGTCGACGAGAAGCGTGATCTCGTCCTGCGACAGTCCACCCTCCTGCGCCCAGGCGAGCATCTTTGTGCCCGGTCGGCCGTCGGAAATAACGCGACGCAGATAGTCATCGCTCAGGACGTCAAGTGTGTCGTCGTGATTCAGCGATGGGACCATGACGTCGATGCCGCTGCGCTGTTCGACGACGACGTCACGCCGATCCCAGTCGTGTCCCCAGGGATCAACATCCGTCGGCCAAAGACCGGCGCGCATCGTTGTGCCTTCACCATTTACACCGTGGCACGCGGAACAGAACATCTTGTACAGCGTTTCGCCACGCACGGGATCCGGTGTATCTGATCCCGTTGTCGGTCGCGGCATGTGACCCGCGAACGCCCCCTTGCGATGAAGGCTCA
>JAJDEC010000168.1 GCA_029259995.1 Phycisphaerae bacterium | reverse complement strand
CATGGACATGTCCATACCCGCGTGCTGCTCCGAACATCCCACGACGAACAAGGCCATCCCCGCGAATGACAATAAGCGTTTTCGCATGTCTCTCTCCTGATTGGTCAAATGTGTTCCGAACGACCGGCCGAATGCCCGGCGCCTGCGGGTGTTACGATACCTGACGATACGGCGCTCGCAACCGAATCTCCGGCGCCGACGGGCGTCAGGCCCCGTTTTCCGCCACCCAACGGCCCATTCGACCAGTTGCAGCGATTCAACAACCCATTTACCATACAGGGCTCGATTCGCGGGAATGCATCCGCGACGCTGACGGCCCGACCGCTCCAACGGGGACCGGCAGCGACAGGTTTCAACAATGGACGGAGCGGTACCCCGATCGTCGGCCTTGCCCGCAACCAACCTTCAGATGGCGGCTCGGCAAATGCTTGCGACGATTGGTGTGATTGAAGGAGACAAAAGCAATGGGTAATTATTGTGGACCGAAGGTCCGCCTCAGCCGTGCGTTGGGTGTACCGATCGCCGAGACGCCGAAGCACATGCGACTTCGACGGGAATCGCCGCCGGGCATGCACGTCCTCCGTCGCGGTCGCCGCAAGAGCCTCTACGGCCAGCAGCTCATGGAGAAGCAGAAGCTCGCGCGATACTACAACGTTCGCGACGGCCAGCTTCGCCGCTACATGGACGAGGCGACGCGCTCCAAGCGCACGACGCCGCTCGTCCTTCACGAACTCCTCGAGACACGACTCGACAACGTCATCCGCCGACTGGGCTGGGCCCGAACCATCTGGCAGGCACGCCAGATGGTCTCGCACGCTCACTTCAAGGTCGATGGCATCAAGTGCAATATCGCGTCGTATCGTTGTCGCCCCGGCATGAAGATCACCGTCAAGCCGAAGAGCCAGAAGTTCGTCAAAGAGATGAGCGAAACGGCCGAGTTTCATCTGAACCTCGACTGGCTCGAACGAAACGACACGCAGTTCGAAGCCAACATCGTCCGAATGCCGTCGCTGGAAGACAGCCGCATTCCGTTTGATATCGACTACAACAAGATCGTCGAATACTACAACCGGTAACGGGTTTGTCGGGGCGATGCCTCGACCTGCCGGGTCGATGACCCGACCTACGAATTCGGCAATCCACGTTTCAACATTCAATCCCGTCGGCGATTTCGCCGGCGGGATTTTTCGTTCAACTTGCATTTGCGGGATGACGACGTATCACACTTTGGAATTTGAATTGTACGACGCGAAGGATCCCGGAGGGATCCAATGAGTAAAGCCCAGCGATTTATCGCTGGGGCACGTTCCAAACACCAATGTCCGTCCCGTAGGGACGGAATGAGAATGAGTGCCACGCGCCTGGCTCACGCCGTCCCACCGGGACGGCAATACATAAGAAACGCTCGTCCCATCCCCAGCCTTTGAAAGGCTGGGCTAATTTCATGTCGTCCCTTGCGGGACTTGGTGGATTGCAGCCGCCGCGTTGGCAAGAGCGGCCATAGGTCCCCGAAAACCCGTGATGAACCATTTCTTGATTCACTTCGCATTTGCAAGAATCAACGGCCCACGAAACCCGAGTTAGAGCCGTCGTGTCCTCACGGCGACGTCCTGCCAACTGGTGGAGCGAGCCACGGACGCCACGCCGAGACGAGCGAGGCACTCTATCGGCCCAATTCAAAGGCGAGCTCTTGGGGGAGTTCACCAATCACTTCGTAGTGTGGCGTGTAGAACCCGATTCGATAGACCGCGATCACAGCTAGGACAAGGAACAGGAACATCGTGAAGCGACTGCGTACTTGTCGAGGTCTCATTAGCCGACTCCTTAGCCTTTGATTTTCGAGAATCCTGAAGGTATTTCCGACTGAAGCCAGAATATTCTTGGAACTTGCCGATGAATCCTATCCGCGAAGTACGGACAGAGGTATGTCCCGCCCCGATGCCGCCACGTGCTGCGATACGTCGGATACATCCGCCACTTGTCCATGCAATGTAAACGGCGTCGCCGCGATGATCTCGACGTTGGCGAAGCGACCGATCCAGTCGGCCTCGCCGTCGAAGACAACGATCTGATCGCCCTGCGTTCGACCGACGAGCTGAATCCTTCGTGCCACTGGGTGCTTGTCACCCAGTGTTTCCACGTCGCGATCGATCTCGCCGCCGCGCTCCTGCTCGCTCTCCTGTCGCTTGAGTTCCGCCTTGCTCCGCCCCTCGACGAGGACTTCGTGTTTCGTGCCCAGCATCGCCTGATGATTCGCCAGGCTGATCTCCGACTGCACGGCGAGCATCTCATTGTTGCGGCGGCGCTTCTCGATGTCGGGGACGTCATCGGGCAATCGGCCATCGGCATTCGTGCCGGGGCGCGGTGAGTACTTGAACACGAAGCAATTCTTGTATCTGCTGTAGCGCAGCAGTTCGAGGCTCTTCTGGAAGTCTTCTTCCGTCTCGCCGCTGAAGCCGACGATCATGTCGCCGGCAATGGCGATATCCGGCATGAGCGAGCGGGCGCGATCGATCAGACGCATGTACTCGTCCGCCGTGTATCCGCGATTCATCCGCTTGAGCTGGCTGTCGCTCCCGCTCTGCGCCGGGATGTGCAGATACTTGCAGATGCGCGGCGATTCGGCCATTACTTGCAGCGCTTCGTCCGTGAAGTCGCGCGGAAAACTCGTGACGAATCGAAGTCGCGGCAGCTGCGGGACCTCATCATGTACGCGGCGAAGCAGCTGCGCGAAATTCGTGTCGTCGGGGCCCTTCGAATCGAAATGGTAATGATTGACTGTCTGCCCCAGCTGTGTCACTTCGACGACGCCGTTATCCGCGTGGCGACGAACTTCCTCGTCCATCTGCTCCGGCGGTCGATGCTGCTCAGGTCCGCGCGTATAGGGAACGACGCAGAAGGTGCAGAACTTGTTGCAACCGCGCGTGATGCGGACGTACGCCTGATGGCGGCCGAAGACTTTCGGCATGGCCGCATGCTGCGAGACGCTGAACGTTCGGCTGGAGTCAAGGGATTCGAGATCGTCGTGCGGAACGTGTTCGATCGCGCTGGTCGTTTGTTCGCGCAGACGCCCGGACAAGGCGATCGCACGCTGGCGAGTGGATTCGACGTCGCTGATGAGACCGGGCAGGCGATGGAGTTCGCTCGGTCCGCAGAGGATGTCGACGTGCGGCATCTTGTCGAGCAGGCCGTCGCCGTCGCGTTCGGCCATGCAGCCGATGACGGCGATAATCTGATCTTCGCGACGCGGCGCCTTGCTGCCCTTGAGCTGGCCGAGGCGGGAGTAGACCTTGTCTTCCGCATGCTGGCGGACGGAGCATGTGTTGATCACGACGAGATCCGCGTTCAGCAGATCGCCCGTCAGCTGATAGCCGCGCTCCATGAGCGAACCCAGCGCGAGTTCGCTGTCGAGGGCGTTCATCTGACAGCCCATCGTTTCTAGATAGACACTGCGATCGGGTTTCATGATTCTTCTTGGGTCTTACGGAGTTGGTCGATTCGTCGGCCTGCCACTTTGACGAGGCTGTCGGGGGCCGTCTTGTGGGCGCGGCATTCTTCGTAGAGTTGGATGGCCTTCTCGGGCCGATCCAGTCCTTCGTAGGCCTTGGCTGTCCAGTAGAGCGCGGCGGCGACTTCGTCGCTCTTGGGGCGGAGGATGACGACTTCCATGGCAAGAAGCCCGGCCTTTGCGTGTTCATTGCGCTCGAGTTCGAGCCGGGCCTCGACGATTCGCCATTGATCTTTCCGGCGGCTGCTCCGTGACTTTCGGCCTTCGTGAATGAGTTTCTCTGCTTCGGCGAAATTGTGCGCCTTGATCGCTTCGAGCGCCCGATCGCGGAGACTGGCGTTCCGGGAGGGCTTCTCATCGCCTTCGTCATCAGGCGCGTACATCGCCGACGAGACATCCGGCATCGCAGACGAATCGGCATACGCAGAGACGTCGCGGCACAGGTTCCCAAGGGGCGTGGGGGCGTGCGACAACGAAGCAAGGGCGATGCAAATTGCTGTAAGTTGCGTCATGCAGTAATCATACGCGCGTCTCGAAGCCGGGTCCAGATTGTCGAACCCCCTGGCGGTTTGACCTATCGAGTGATTTCAAGGCCAAACGTCGCCCGGTCGGACACGTCGCTCGCCCCCATAGACTTGCGAAGGCATGCGAGCGTGCAACAATGGCCATCGTGACTCAATTCCGGGGCCAAACAGCCTGATGAAGTCGGAATGCAGCCGCAATTCGACCCCTGAAATTGAAGGTCCAACACGTGGCAGTCTCAACCAACAAGGTGCGATCTATGTTTCGGCAGTCGATGGTGGTCATCACAGTGCTGGCTTTGGGAGGCGTCATCCCGGGCTGTCTCGACGAACGGAGTTTGACGGATCAGCTCCCGACCGATGGCGCGGCGCTGCCCATCATTCGACAATGGTCGCGCACACATTCCCACGAACAACGGGCAATGCGTCTCGCGATTCGAAACGCCGCCGACTTGTCCCAGATTCCGTTGGAAGAATTCAACATCGATTTCGAATCGGAAATGGCATTGATTGTGACGCTGGGACGCATGCCGTCGGATCAATTCCGGGCTCAGATCGCCGGGGTTCGCCGGGATCGGGGACGGCTGGTCGTGGACGTCGAAATTGTCCAGCCTCCCGTCGACACACCCTTTCAACCCGCCAGCCCCTATTGCATCGCGATTGTCCCGCGATGCGATCTTCCCGTCGCGGGGTTCGCGACGCGCCCCCCGCCGCGCCAGCGTGGCTGGTCGCAAAGTGAACTCGGCCCGGGCCGATGATCGCGATCCTCAGATTCGTTGGAACCGAAAGCGATCGACGCACGTAGTCCCTGACAGTTGGCAGTGTCAGCCCCGCCGGGCCGCCAGCCGTGCGACTGTGAAATCATCTCGAAGAAGATTTCACAGGGAATGGTGAGATATTTTCCGTGCACGCGTACATCGCGACGTCGTAAGTCAGAATACTCAGTGAGACTTCGGATTGAGACGGCAGAAATTGCTGATATACTGCTGGGCTTCCGCTTCGACGTTCGCAGATTTGATGAACGAACGTGGCGCGGTGGATCCACATGACGGATCGTGTATCGATCAATTTGCTCGGAGGCAATATTCATGTCTGAAATGAACGGCGAATCCCCCACGGTCATCGGCGCCGACGCGAACTTCAAGGGCGAGCTGTCGTTTGACAAAAGCGTTCGAATCGAAGGCAACTTCGAAGGGCACATTCACTCCAAGGGAACGTTGCACATCGCCGAAGGCGCCTGCGTGACGGCCAATGTGGAGGCGACGAATGTCCGCGTCGAAGGCACATGCAAAGGTAATCTCGCGGTTTCTGAGAAGCTGCACATGATGGCAACAGCGAAAGTCGAGGGAGACCTGCGAACCAGTCGTCTGGAGATTGCGGATGGCGCAATCTTTGTAGGCAACGTCGTCGTTGGTCAGACGTCGGCCAGCAGCTCGTCATCGCCAGCTTCGTCATTTCGGCCTTCGAGTGTGAGCCAGCCCACGCCCACGCCCGTTTCCAGAGAACCCGGACGCCTGGACGACAGCAGCGGCAGCCGCCCCAAGGTGCAGGACGCCCGCATTCCGGCCAGTTCCTAAGTCGACAGGAAGAATGATTCATTCTGTGGATCCGGCGACTCGCCGGTTCGCCACAGGCCGGAGGCCTGTACCACAGTCGATGAACCATTTTGCATTTCAACTTGGTAAAGGAACCACGCCGCGAGTCACCAGACGACTGTGTCGCGCCGGCGCCGCATAAGTGCGACGTTGCGTCGTAACGCCGGCCGGCTTCGGCACGCAAACCATTCGGTTCTTTACAGCGCGGTCTGATCCGACTCAGATCGCGCTGCTTCGTGCGCTCCATGGCGATCGAGAAGGCGTCTTATTGGAATTTGGATCGATCCATCGGCTTGAAGGACATGCTGGCGCTGAAGTCGGGAATGTCGTTCGAGAGGGATTCGAAGTTCGACTTCATGGCATCCATCGACCCCAATTCGATCTTCAGCACTTCGGCCGTCTGCTGAATGTGCGTCACTATGCCGTCCAGCAGTTTCTGTACGAGCGCGTCGGGCTCCTTGCTGAGCGTTTCGACATGCGCGAACAGGAGACCGACGGCCTCCATTTCGGGGCCGTTGAGCGCGATGTCCGACAGTGTTGCTGCCGCCGCGACGGCACATGTGAATTTCGACAGGGACTCGTCGCTCGGCATCAACGGATCGACATGATGCAGACGAACCGCGTCGATGATCTCCTGTTCGAGCTTCCAGTCGGCGAGGATGGCAGCCCCCACATCCGCATGGGTCAATTCGAGTTCGCGTCGCTCGATGACATGAATGGGCATCGCTTCCGGGGCGCGGAGTTGTCGCAGCACGCCGGCGTATCTCGCGGGGATGCCGAATGCGAGCAGACCGATCCCGAAATCGCAAAGCAGGCCGGCCGTCGTCGCTGACGATGCCATCTGCGGCAGGACTTCCTGACAAATGTCATGGGCGGCAACGCTCGTCGCAAAGGCGGCCTGCCAGTATTTGGATGTGTCGAAACCGTCCGGTTTCGCACGCCCCAGGCCGTCGACCACGTGTTGATTGATCACGGCTGCGCGGACGCGTTTGAGACCAAGGCGCATGCACGCATCGCCGACGTTGGACGTCGCCGAATTAAAACCATAGAGGGCGCTGTTCGCCTCTCTGAGCAGTTGCGCCGTCAAGCCGGCGTCGCGACTGATGGCGTTTGCGACCACACGAAGGTCGCAATCCGCATCGCGCGTCAGTTCGAGAACCTTGAATACAGTCTGAGAAG
>JAJDEC010000167.1 GCA_029259995.1 Phycisphaerae bacterium | reverse complement strand
CCGGTGTCGCTAACGGTTTTGAATCATCCGTGATACTGACAAGTGGTGCGATCGGAAAGTTCGAGGATCGTTGCGGCCAACGTTGAAACGGCCGCGCTGGCGTGATGCCGCAGCCTTGTCTGGAGCAATCCTTCAGAGGCGAGGTATTGCCTGTTTTCTGCTCAGCGAGTAAACAAGGCGACAATGTTATCCGTGACCGCCCAATATGCTTTGAGAGCCTTCGCATTCATCGCCGGTCAGACAGGAGACGGCCCGGTTCTGGCGAAGGACATCGCGGCCAAGACCGGCGTGCCGGCTCAATACCTATCCCGTATTCTGAACAACGCGGTTCGTGCAGGAATGCTGGAATCAACGCGTGGTGTGGGAGGCGGCTTCCGGCTCACGCGGCCAAGCGAGAAAATCAAGCTGGTTGACATTCTTTCTCTTTACGACGACGTACTGGATCGTGCGAGCTGCCCGTTCGGTCAGCCGCGCTGCAACGATGATCATCCATGCGGATTCCACGACCATTGGAAGCCGATCTCCATTGCGTTTCGGCAGATGCTCGAGAATACGACGCTTAACGAAGTCGGCATGGAGGGGCTTGGCCCTCGGCGCCGGCGGAAACCATGAGTTCGATTATTGTTGGTTCGGCACGCATTTGAATGGCGTCGAGCAGGCGGCCGGGATTCGTCCCGATAAGGACGCGTTGAAAATGGTCCACCTTTGGAAACGAAACGCGATGCTCGATGGAACCCCCGGGGAATCTTCTACCCGACGATTGTCGACGCACATTCGGCACGTATCGTTTTCTCGGAAATCCATGATGAACTTTTTTTGGGTTTATTCTTGACCTCTTTATCCAGAACTCCTTAATATGCGGTTCGGATTCATCCGGAGGATTCGTATCATGTCGTCACACAGGACTCACACGAAGAAAAGCTCATTACTCTGGCCGTCTGTTACTTTCCTTGTGCTTGTCATCTGCATCGCGACGATCAGTCTCCTGCCGCCGCTCGGCGTCGCCAGCGCAGACGGAACCGATGGTCGAGCGGCTCAATCGCCCACAACCGCAGGGCTCAAAACGGAGCCAATCGACAAGTCAACCATCGGGCAGATGACTGCTGTCGATCATTCCCGACATGATCTGACATCGGACACAGAATCCGGCGACGCAAACGCCCTGCTTGATCGGGGACGTGAACTCTTCGCGAAGCAGTGTGCGATCTGCCACGGTGACAACGGCGATGGGGCCGGCAAGTTCGCGTACCTCATGAATCCCCGGCCACGTGATTTCACAAAGGGCAAATTCAAACTCTCGACCACAGAGAATCTCATCCCCAGCGACGAGGACCTGTTCAGAACCATCAGCAACGGCATGCCCGGTTCCGCGATGCCGCCATGGGCCCATCTTCCGAAAGCCGATATCGATGCGCTGGTGGCTTACGTAAGAGAGATTCATCGTGGAGCGACTCGAGCAATCCTTGAGAACTGGGTTGCCGATGGCACGATCCGACAGGAAGAACTGGAATCCGTTCTTGCCGAACGGACGGTTCCCGGGCGCGCGATCGTGGTATCACCTGAGCCCCCGTTTGACGATATTCGCTGGTTTCGTGGTCGTCGCCACTATCTGGAGAACTGCGCAAGCTGCCACGGCGTCGATGGAGAACCTGTCGATGCGGCCGTCAAGGAGGATGCAGAGGGTTATCCGGTTCCCCCACGCTCGTTTGTGCAGGGAATTTTCAAAGGAGGCTCCCAAGGGCATCAGCTCTACGCGCGAATCCTCAAGGGCATGAACGGCACGCCGATGCCATCGTCGGAAGGTATCTACAGCGATGACGAAATGTGGGACCTCATTCACTACACACAATCCCTCATGCGCCAAGGCGCGCAGGAGCGAGCGCAACTCAAGCAGGGAACAATCGTCGCGCCGCGTCTGACTGGCGAATTGCCCGATGGCCCGATGAATGACGCGTGGTCGCGAGCGCGGGCGTCGTATGTCGGCATGACACCGCTCTGGTGGGAGGACGAACGAATCGAGGGGGTCATCGTGCAGGCGTTGCACAATGACAAAGATCTGGCAATCCGCCTGGCATGGATCGATCCGTCCAGGGATGATTCGGCAGTGCGCCAGGAGGCGTTTCGAGACGCTGTGGCGATCCAGTTTTCGCTGACAAGCGATCCACCCTTCTATATGGGAAACAGTGGACCACAAGGTGGCGTCAATATCTGGATGTGGAAAGCTGATCGACAGAAGAACATCGAAGAAGGCTACCAGGACGTAGATTCCGCGTTCCCTGACCGAGTCGGCGATTTCTATCCGGAGCAGGACGCTCTGCCAAACGGCATATCGGCGTTCGAGTGGCCGTATCAGTCGATTACGACGCACGCGTCGCTGTTCATCACGGCATGGGGCGCGGGAAATCTCGTTGCCGATCCGACGCTCAAGACGCCGGTCGAGTGTCTCGTGGCACGCGGCCCGGGGACGCTGTCAGGAAAACCTGCCGAAATGCAGATCGTCGAAGGTCAGGCGGTCTACAACCGAGGGCTGTGGTACGTACAGCTTCAGCGATCGATGGACCTTCCGCACGACCACGTCTGCGGTGGCGAGGATGATGAGCGCGTGTTCAAGTCCGGGGACTACCTGCCCGTATCCTTCGCGATATGGAACGGCAGCGCGGGCGATCGGGACGGAAAAAAGAATATCAGCATCTGGCAAAAACTGGTAATCGAGTAACTGCCAACTACGCGGCAGCTGTATTCGCAAATCAGACGAGACGAGGATCAGGCCATGGCGATGAACGAAGATGGGATTTCCAGGCGCCATTTCTTGAAGACGACAGGCATTGCGATCGGCGCGGCTTCGAGCCTCGGCTGGCCGATGCAGTCCTTGGCGTTTCGGGAAGACATTTCGAATCCACTGGCATTCTACCCCAATCGCGGGTGGGAGAAGATCTATCGCGATCAGTACAAGTATGATGCCAAATTCAGTTGGGTGTGTTCGCCGAACGACACGCATGCCTGCCGTGTGCAGGCCTACACACGCAACGGCATCATTACTCGCATGGGGTCGCAATACGACTATCAGACGTACGGAGACATCTACGGCAACAAGGCCACGCCGAACTGGAACCCACGCCAGTGCGCCAAGGGATACACCTATCATCGACTGATCTACGGGCCTTATCGACTCAAGCACCCGGTCATTCGAAAGGGCTGGAAAGACTGGGCCGATGCCGGCTTTCCGGATCTGGATGTGGACAACAACAGGTCAAAATACAAATTCGACAGTCGGGGAACCGACGAGCAGATTCGCATCGCCTGGGATGATGTATTCCGCTATATCGCCAAGGCGTATGTCGTGGTCGCCAAAAGGTACAGCGGTGATTCCGGCGCAGAAAAGCTGCGTGCTCAGGGATATCCCGAAGAGATGATCTCGGAAATGGGCGGCGCCGGCACCCGGACATTCAAGATGCGCGGCGGCATGGGTCTGCTCGGGGTCATTGGCAAGTACGGCATGTACCGGCTCAACAACTCGATGGCGCTGCTGGATGCACACGTTCGCGGCGTCGGACCGGATCAGGCGCGCGGCGGCCGCAACTGGAGCAATTACACGTGGCATGGCGATCAGACCCCGGGACAACCGTGGGTGCACGGCCTGCAGAACAGCGACTGCGACTTCAACGACCTGCGGTTCAGCAAACTGATCATCATGAACGGCAAGAATCTCGTTGAGAACAAGCTCACGGATTCTCACTGGTTCATCGAATGCATGGAGCGCGGCGGTCGAATCGTCGTCATTGCGCCGGAGTACGGCGCGCCCAGCACCAAGGCGGACTACTGGATACCTATTCGTCCGCAGACAGATGCCGCATTCTGGCTGGGCGTCACGCGGCACATGATCGACAACAAGTGGTATGACGAGCCTTTCATATCACAATTCACGGATTTTCCGTTGCTGGTTCGGACGGACACGCTGGAGCGATTGCGCGCCGAGGATGTGTTTCCGGGCTATCGGAGCAATCTCTCCAAGAATGGGCCGAGCTACAAGGTTCAAGGACTCACCGACGATCAACATGACAAGATCGGTGACCGGGTTGTCTGGGATGCGAAGGCGAACAAGCCTGTCGCGATCACGCGCGATGACATCGGGAAGAAACTGACACAGGCAGGAATCGTGCCTGCGTTGGATGGCACCTGGTCGATCAAGCTGGTGGACGGTTCGGAGGTCGAAGTCAAGACGCTCTGGTCGATGTACCAGGTGCACCTTCGTGACTACGATCTCGATTCTGTCGCCGAGATCACGCACTCGCCCAAGTCGCTGATCGAGCGAATGGCGAGAGACATATGGGAGACGACGCAGGATGGCGGTCCCGTCGCGATCCATCAGGGCGAGGGAATCAACCACTGGTTCCATGCGACAGAAGCGAATCGCGCGGCATACCTGCCGATCATGCTGACAGGCAATATCGGCAAGAAGGGTACGGGCGTGCACGGCTGGGCGGGGAACTACAAGGCCGCCTTATTCCAGGGGAGCAAGATCACGGGGCCCGGCTTCAAAGGCTGGGTCGGCGAGGATCCGTTCGCGCCGAATCTGGACCAGTCCGCACACGGCAAGAACGTGAAAGTCCGCCTGTGTTGCAAAGGCGAAGAACCCGCCTATTGGAATCACGGCGATCGTCCGCTCATCGTGGATACGCCGAAGAACGGCCGGAAGGTATTTACCGGTCAGAGCCACATGCCGACGCCCACAAAGACGCTGCACTTCAACAACGTCAATTTGTTCAACAACGCCAAGCATGCGTATGACATGTTCAAGAATGTCAATCCGATGATCGAGATGATCATCTCGCAGGACATCGTCATGACGGCGTCTGTGCAATACGCCGACATCGGACTGCCCGCCAACAGTTGGGTCGAGTTTCAGGATCTGGAAATCACGGCCTCCTGTTCGAATCCGTTTCTTCAGATATGGAAGGGTGGCATCAAGCCGGTCTTCGACTCAAAGGATGATCTGACGATTCTGGCGAATATTGCGAAAGCCGTGGGTTCGGAGATCGGAGATACTCGATTCCACGACTATTTCAAATTCGAACATGAGAACCAGCGTGGCGTCTACATCCAGCGATTGCTGGACACGTCGACAACGACGGTCGGCTATCAACTCAGCGACATCATGGCCGGGAAATATGGTCCGCCGGGGGCCGCACTGATGCTGTTCCGCACCTATCCACGGATTCCGTTCTGGGAGCAGGTTCATGACGGCGAACCGTTCCACACCGATACGGGAAGGATTCACGCCTACACGGATGTGCCCGAGGCCATTGAGTACGGCGAGAATTTCATCGTCCATCGCGAAGGCCCCGAGGCGACGCCCTATTTGCCGAATGTCATCGTGTCGACCAATCCCTTCGTGCGGCCAGAGGACTACGGCATCCCCGCCGACGCGGAGCACTGGGATGATCGAACAGTGCGAAACATCAAAATGTCATGGCGTGATGTTCAGCAGTCGAACAATTTCCTATGGCAGCGGGGTTTCAAGTACTACTGCCTGACGCCAAAGACGCGACATCGTGTCCATTCACAATGGAGCAACGTGGACTGGCACAACATCTTCGACAGCAACTTCGGGGATCCGCATCGAATGGACCGCCGGTCGCCGTACGTCGGCGATCATCAGCTCCACATGAATCCGCAGGCAGCCAAGGACCAGGGCATCAACGATGGCGACTACGTCTATGTCGACGCAAACCCCGCCGATCGGCCCTATCGCGGCGCCAAGCCGGATGATCCGTTCTACAAAGTCGCCAGGCTGATGCTTCGCGCCGTGTACAACCCCGCCTATCCCTACAACGTCGTGATGATGAAACACGCGCCGTACATCGCGACGGAGAAGAGCGTCAAGGCGCACGAAACCAGGAAAGACGGTCGCGCGCTGTCAGACGACGGTTACCAGGCCAATGTGCGATACGGCTCGCAGCAAAGCGTGACACGAAACTGGCATATGCCGATGCATCAGACAGATACGTTGTTTCACAAGACGAAGGCGTACATGGGATTCATCTTCGGTGGCGAGGCGGACAATCACGCCGTCAATACCGTTCCGAAGGAAACCCTTGTGCGTGTGGTCAAAGCGGAGGACGGCGGACTGGGCGGAAAGGGCGTCTGGGCGCCGGCTACCACGGGGCTGACGCCGTCCAACGAAAATGACGTCATGCGGAGATACCTTGCCGGCGGTTATGTCGGCGACTTCGGCGCCGGCAGGCAGGAAGTGATCATCGAAGACTTCTAGGAGTTCGTCATGCCGTATGAAGATCCGGATCCGACCGACCCGATGACGCTGCACGGCGTCGGCATCGAAACAGAA
>JAJDEC010000166.1 GCA_029259995.1 Phycisphaerae bacterium | reverse complement strand
CTCGCTTAGTTGATCATTCAACTTAACCAATTCTTGAATCAGAATCAACCCCTGGACGAATGCAAGTCCAGTGGTGCTGGTGCGCGCACGGAAAAATCGCGCCAACTGTCTCAGGGCAAACGTAGACGGCCTGGTGTGGGTCACCCAAGACGATGTTCAACGATTCGCATCCTGGCAGCTGACAAACGTCACGTGACCGTGACTCGCCGGCACGCGATATGGCCGAGTGTCTTTCAATTGTCGGATTATTCGGATTCGCCCGCACGCTGAAACCATGCCACAGGAAAGCCCGAGGCAAGGGCAACACCAGTGTAATAATTCAACCAGAGATTCAAGCCCTGAATGGGCATTACGAAATTCGTGGCAGCTGACGTTTCGAAGTTCACACAGACCTATCCCTTACCTGTGGGTATTCCGCGAAACCCCTGCAGAACGTCTGGTGATCGACAAGACAAGTGTCAACGAGTCCCTGTTTCCTCATCCGACGCATCAGTCGGCGAATTGATCGCATATGTTCGCATGACGCAATGCGATAAATACGCACAACAATGCAATGGATGCGAATTTCCGATGCAACGGCTGATCAAATTTCGTTCCACTCGCCGACTTTACCGCTAGAGTTACCGCCAATATGTTTAAACCGATGTCTCGAATCCGATGCCGTGCCGCATTCATCATTCCCCTCCTATTGTCAGGCATTGGATCTGGAATCGTCGTCGCCGACGCGCTTGCAAACATGCCGGCGGAACTGCCCGTTGACGCCGAATTGCAGACCGCCCCAGATACACCGCTGTCAACGACGAAGACGCCCAAGTGCTGCATCATTCCCGAATCGAAACAACAATCGCACTCGGCAATTGCATCCGCCAATTTGTCCTGGTTCAGCCGGCTGATCGACACAACGGATTTTCCCCCGCGCTGGAATTGCGGCACCTGGTCTTTCCCGCACGGTTGGACGCACATCATCGCCGATCTCGCCATTTTCCTGGCGTACTTCACGATTCCCGTCATCCTCATCCTGTTCATCCGCAAGCGCCCCAATCTGCCATTCCCTCGAATCTTCTGGCTATTCGCTGCGTTCATCCTCACCTGCGGCACGATTCATCTCATCGAGGCTTCGATATTCTGGCAGCCCTGGTATCGCCTTTCTGCCGCCGTCAAGGTTGTCACCGCGCTCGCATCGTGGGCGACCGTGTTCGCCTTGATTCCGACACTCCCTAAGGCCCTTGCGCTGCCGGGATTGGCCGGCCTCAACAAGAACCTGCAATCCGAAATTGAGGCGCGGCGCCAGGCAGAAAATCAACTGCGAATGGTCATCGAATGGATGCCCAACGCGATGGTCATGATCGACAACCGACGCCGAATCCAATTGATCAATCGCCACATGAGCGAACTGTTCGGTTATCCCAGCGATGAACTCCTCGGCGAACCGATCGAGAAACTCGTCCCCGAACGATTTCGACCCGATCATCCCGAGAAAGTCGAACGCTTCTTCATAGACCCGACGCCCCAATACATCGGCGCCGGGCGCGACTTCTTCGGCCGCCGCCGCGACGGCTCCGAGTTCCCGATCGAGATCGGCCTCAATCCCCTCCCCAGCAACGCGGTAAATACGCCAAACGTCCTCGCTGCCGTCATCGACATCACGGAACGAAAACGCAGCGAACAGGAATTGCGAAAACACGCAGCCGCACTCGAGCGGAGAAATGAGGAGCTCGATCAATTCACGTCCTTCGCCAGCCACGATCTTCAGGAGCCGCTGAGAAAAATGATTTCATTCAGCGAACTCCTCGTTCAGGACGCGGGCGACGCCCTTCCAGACACTGCGAAACAGGATCTGGGCTTTATCACCGACGCCGCCCTGCGCATGCGAACGCTCGTCCAGGACCTGCTGCTCTTTTCCCGCAGCGGTCGATCCGACCTCAAACGAGCCCCCGTCAGTCTCAATCAGTGCATCGAGTCCGCCATGTCGGAACTGCACATTCGCATTGAACAATCCGACGCCGACGTCAAGTACGACAACCTTCCGTCCGTCCATGCAGATGCGACACTCATCACGCAGCTTTTTCAGAATCTGATCGGGAACGCAATCAAGTATCGGTCACCGGATCGCCCGCCGATGATCCGGATCACGGCCACGCACGAACCCGGCAATACGCTGGTATGCGTGCAGGACAACGGAATCGGCGTCGAGCCGAAATTTGCCGATCGCATCTTCGAACCGTTCAAGCGACTTCACGGTCGAAACGAGTACGAGGGATCCGGCATTGGACTGGCCATCTGTCGAAAAATCGTCGAACGCCACGACGGCAGGATCTGGTTTGAACCCGCGCCCGATATCGGTTCCACGTTCAAGTTTACGTTGGCGGATAAGACTACGCGGGCCGACGACGAATCGAATTCCGTCGAATGATGCCAACGTTGCGGCATCACGCAGAAGGTTGAACCTGAGCGCGACAACAAAGCCCCACCAGCATCGTGACAGGTTTCTTCAACTCATCCATGGGCAATTGCTTGAGAAGACCTGTTTCGACTTCGGCGGAAACCGTCGAGATGGGTCCGAATCCGAAACTTCCGGCGTCGGATTTCAAGTCCCGACACGCCTTCTGCAAGACGTCGATTTCCGATCTGACAAACGCCGTTTCGAGTCTTCGAATGCGCCCGGGAAGTTCCGCAACGAAGTCATCGATAAGCGGCCGCATCGATTTATCACCAATGAATGAACTGAGAAGCGGCTCATGTCGCGCCGACTGGATCAGCGAGGCGAGTCGATCTCGATCAAGCGGCTTCGGAAGATAACTGCTGAACCCCGCGTCCAGACATCGTTGCTCGTCGTCCGGCTCCGTCTTGCCGGTCACGGCCACGATGCTTCCAAGGTAACCCGCTTCGCGGAGCTTCCCAACGGCCTGATATCCGTCCAGGACCGGCATTTCGATGTCCAACAGAATAAGATCGTATGTGTTCGTGAGCGCACGATCGACGGCCCCTTGACCGTCCTTGACGGACTCACATTGAACGTTGAGCTTTGTCAGAATCGAATCCGTGAATCGAATGATTGAGTCGTTGTCGTCCGCAATCAAGACACGGCAGCCGGCCGCGTCGAGGCAGTATTGACTGACTTCGATGGGCTTCAGGAACTGGACAACGACTTCATGCACGCCCGTCGATACGTACTCGCATCGCAATATCTGAGCGGGCACATCCCGAGTCGTCTTATAGATCGTCGTTAATCGCATTACGCAACATGCGCCGGCGTAGAGAAACGACCCATAAAGAAAGCTCATTCCCGTATTGCTGATGTGTCTCGTCGGCACGTGATAGGACGTCGGCGATCCACCCGAAGGCGACGCCAAATGCATGACGCAGTTACTATCGCGATATGGAAAACACCCAGACTCGACGGATTCGTCCGCCGCAGCGTAGTCAGCTTTGTCGAGCTGTTCCAGGATCTTCTGGATACTCGAGTCGTCCAGACGAATCGTGCGAATCAAGGGGCCCGACTTGTTCACGTCTCACCTCGGATGTTCAGCGGATTGTAAGAACACGCGACCTTCCCCGACGAAGGCGTTGCGTATCGACCTACCGTACTCCTACCTACCAATCGTCGAATCGCAGTAGGTGTATGATTACTCAATCGGTAAACTTGTGAACGAATTGTCGTGACCGATAACGCCGATATCGCCGCCGTCTGTGTTTCCTCTGCCGGACACATCAGCAACGACTGGCAGCCCGTGGTGAAAGTGCTTCGAGGCCAGCGGCGAGACATTTCGCGTCAGATCGAGGGAGCGAAACCGAGGCGTATTCTGAAGATTCGCTGAGTTTCATGTACGAGGCGCTGCCGTGAAGTGGCCGTCGATGGACCGAATGACTTTTTCCAAGGGCTGCCAGATCTCCGAGATCCCAAAGCTCCGAACCATGCCGGCAATCCTTCGAACAGTCGCGCACTGAAGGAACGCCCGCGCTCACCATAACTTGATCCGCCCAAATCAACGCTGTGGACTCGACTACGTCCTCGCGGCCTCTCGTGCATGTCACGAAAAACAGGCGACTGGAGAATATCATGCAGTCAGATCGGCGACTGCGAACAGGGCGCCGTGCGCTGATCCTCGTCATTCCGCCCCTTTTCGCCTGTGACACATTCCTCCCACTCAGAATTGCCCTTTGCGAATCGACGACGGCCCCGTCCACCGCGGAGCCCGCCTACGACCAGGATCCGGACGACCCGTGCCTGCAACGTTTGACCAGCGATCCCGCGAAACTGCCGACCTACGCTCAAGCCCTTGCGATAGCAGAATGCGACGCGCTGAACTCGGCCGAGCTTTGCCGGAACTTCTCCGCCGACGTCTGGCAGACCGGGTTCTGCAATTCCGGCCAACACCGCTAAATCTCATTCAATGGCGGCTTCGGCGGCCCGACGATGTTGTTTGATACGACGACGCAGCAACTCGTCAGCATCCTTGAGACCACTGACACCGTCGATGTCCCATGCGGCATCACGACCTACAAGATCGCAAGCATCGAATGCAACAACCGCGTCGTAACCCGGTCGCTCTGCCCATTCGACCCGTCCGCCATTTTCCTGCCGTAGCGCCAGTGCACGACAAACACGATTGGCTCGCAGAGAGACTCAGCATGTCGCCGCATCGGCGACCGGCGTCGCGATTCGACACCGCCACGTCCCTTTTTGCTCACAAATTTTGAATTGCATAATATGCCGTTTCATGTAGTCGACAGCGAGATCATCTCCCGCCAAACTGCGCGATTATGCGGTCCATGGCACGGTATGCAAAAAGGACACTGTTCACACTGAGCGATGTCCTCGCAAGAAATGTTGCTAAATCTCAAAATGCTGTCATGATGCCGGATCTGGCCTGATGCGTTCACGACGCAAGCCATTCGAGCAAGGTCGATCAAACCCGACGCATTTCTTGCCGCCGAGACCCCAGCAAGCGTGCTGGTGCGCGCCGAGCTCGATCTGTTACGCCGGAGAGACGAACTCGAACGCAATCACCCCAAGATCGGAGAAACGCACATGACGCCCCAACTCGCGCCCGCCGGCCTTCAAGCCGAACCAAAGCGGACACAGCCGACGACGAACCTGGAAATCGCCTTGCCGGAGCCGGGTTCCTCATTGACGCAGGACGCGGAATGGTGTGTCGTCCGCGTTGGTCGCGAATGGCGACGCATTCGGTTTCACGACTATGCACAGCTGTTTTCTATTCCCGGCCTTTACGAAAAAGTCATCTACGACATCCTTCGTTGCAATTCACCCGAAGTCGTCATCGATCTGCTTGCCAAGGCCATGAAAGAGGATGGCGAGTCGCCCGCCGATCTTCGCGTACTCGATTTGGGTGCCGGCAACGGAATGGTCGGCGAGCTCATCGCCAAACGGAATGCCGATCTCGTCATTGGCGTCGACATTGTCAAAGAGGCCGCGGAGGCAACGCGGCGCGATCGCCCGGACGCTTACAACAACTACCACGTCGTCGACATGACGAATCTCGGCGAGAAGAACTCGGCCGTACTCAATTCGTATGAGTTCAACTGCATGACGTGCGTCGCCGCCCTTGGCTTCGGCGACATCCCGACCGAAGTTTTCACGAATGCGTTTAACCTCGTCCAGCCCGACGGCTGGATTGCGTTCAACGTCAAAGAGGATTTCCTCAATCGCCAGGATGTTTCCGGATTCTCCGCGCTGATTCGGGAGATGACTGTCGACGGCGCCCTCGACGTTCGCATTCGACAGCGCTACCAGCATCGTCTCGCGACGGATCGGGAACCCATCCATTATGTGGCTATCGTGGGTCGAAAAAAGCGCGACATCGAATAGTGCCGGGAGATCGAAGAACGCAACAAGAGGAGGACCAGCCGCTGCGTAGTGGGCTCGCGATGCCACGCGGCCCCTAGCGATAATTCTCCGCTACCTGCTGATACACGATGTCCGAGATGACGCCCTCATCCTTCAATTGATCGAGCGACATCTTCATCGATCGCATGCCCCATCGCTGTCCTGTCGTGATCGAATTGCGGAGATGAAACGTATTTCGATTCCGCATGACGTTTCGGACGGCGTCGTTTGCGACCAGAATCTCCGTCGCGATCCGCTTGCCGCCCGTCAGCGTCGGCAGCAGCTCCTGATGTATCACGCCCAGCAGCGACTCCGCCAGAAGCGTGCGGATGTGTCCGTCCGAACCATCCGGCGCATAGGAGAGCAATCGTTCAATGATCTTGTCTATCGATATGATATGAAGCGTCGACATCACGAGTACGCCCGTCTCTGCCGCCGTGAGTGCCGTCTTGATCGTGTCGTAATCCCGCATTTCGCCGACGGATATCACATCGGGATCCTGTCGCAACGCCGCACGCAGGCCGCGGCTGAAACCCGACGTGTCCTTCCCCACTTCTCGCTGGCGAACAATCGAATTCTTGTTCTCGTGAACATACTCAATCGGATCTTCAATCGTGACGACGTGTTTCCGCGCGTTGCGATTGATCGAATCGATCATCGCATTCATCGTCGTTGTCTTTCCCTGACTCGTGCTTCCCGTCAGGAGAATCAGACCTTTCCGCGCCTGCGTCAATTGATGAACGATCGGCGGCAGTTGCAGCGTTTCGAGCGCCATCGGCTCGCTCGGCAGGAGCCGGATCACGGCCCCGACAGCCCCGTCGTTGAAACAGATATTCACGCGATGCCGATTCCGATCCTTGTCCGCGTACATGAAGTCGAAGTCGAGATCGGTCTCGAATCGCGTCACTTGTTCGGGCGCCAGCAGCGAATACGCAATCTCCCGCGACAACTCGCGGCTCAACTTCTCCTTTGTGACCGGCACCAGTTCCCGTTCGATGCGGAAGAGCACCGGCGCCCCGGCAATGATGTGCACGTCCGCGGCGCGCCGCTGTCGGGCAAGTTCCAGGACATCGTGGATATTCTTCATCCGATCGCTTTCAGTTGATCAATTCTACGGAATCGCATGTCGCCCCAGCCAACGTCGCGTCAATCCATGGCGACGAATTCGACACGCTGACGCGCCTTCATCCCCGCCTTCGCATCGAATTCGAACTTGAACTTTCTGGGCTCCTGCACATCCGGCCAATAGACCAGCGTATAGGATTCACCAGACTTGGCACTCGTTTTCACCCAGAAATCCGGCGCCCCGCCCGCCTTGGTGTCACTGACGATCAGGCTGCTTCCGATCGAACTCACGGGCCGCGCTTCGCCGGATTTGCTCAGCAGCTCCCAATGCCGCTGTGCCCATTCCGTCGGATCCAATCGGCGCGGAATGCCACCATCCGGCGGAGTCTCGCTCTTTCGCATCCTGAGCGGGATGCAAATGTTCACTTCGACCTCTCCGCCCTTCGCCTCGCCGAACGCAACCAGGATTTGTGGTCCCGGCTCTCGACTCATCTGCGATTGCACATAGACCAGGGCGATCGCACCGATCACGAGAACGACAAACAAACCAACCATTCCACGCATGATCCGCTCCTTTTTCAAATAGTCAGACTTCTGAAAACTCCGGGCGAAACGGCGCCCCGACCCATGCCGATAGTCTAGTCCGGACCGCGAATCACGAAAACCCGGCCTGCGCACGCAATTCGCAGTCCATCATGCCAAGAATAACGCCGCCGACCGTCGAAGCGATTAGAAATTGTGACGTCGTTTCAAATGCCCACGGCCCCAATAGACAATTCCCGCAATCGCGCCGCCCCACGAAAGCGTGCCGAAAATTAGCCCAAAGTCAGCGACGACCGCGCCAATGGTTCAAGCGCAACCCTGGAGACATCCTTACCCACGGCGCATCGAGCCCTGACTGGGGGCTACAGATTTGACCGCAAACACAGGGATTTCCACCGAGATTCTGCCACGATGCGGAATACACGAGCAGATGCGCACAGAATATGACTCTTGGAGATTCGAGAAGCGTCAGCCGATCGACGCCACATTGCGAACCGTCGTGGTCTTGGCGACAGCCCGCCTGGCGTGCTCGGGACAATTCAACCAGGAACACAGTCGACGGATCAATGTGCTTCGATCCACCGGCTTCGACAAATAGTCATCGCAGCCTGCCTCCAGGCAACGCGCCCGATCCTCCGCCATGGCGTGAGCCGTCAGCGCAATTATCGGCAGCGTGAGCTGCTTCCTGCGCAGTTCTTTGGTTGCTTCGTAGCCGTCCATGATCGGCATTTGCATGTCCATGATCACAATATCAGGAAGCAAGTCTGATTCAAGATCCGACTGCAGACGCGCGACGGCCTCTTCTCCGTTCACTGCCATTGAAACGTCGGCCCCCGCCTTTGTCAGAAACCGTTGAAATAACCGTTGATTGTCGATGCCGTCCTCCACGAGCAGGACGCGTCGCCCGTCAAGGCGTTCATTGTCCTGGTTCCCCAGTGACGCCGCAGCCGTCGCAGCGACATTGTTTATGTCAACATCCGCAGCGCAATGCGACGGCGTTTGGGCCGGAATCGTCAAACTGAATTCGCTGCCTCCATCAGGCAGGCTGATCGCGACGATCGCCCCGCCAAGTGACTTGGCGAGTCGCACACACAGACTCAGCCCCAGGCCCGTCCCCCCGAATTGCCGAGACATGCTCGAATCCGCCTGTGCAAACGGCTCGGACAGCGCATCGATACGCAATCCGTTGAGACCGATGCCGGTATCCACGACGCGAATTTCCAGCATCGAATCGCACGTGCTCGCCAACATCCCGACATGCAAAGTGACGAAGCCCATTTCTGTGAACTTGATCGCGTTGTCGACGAGATTGATCAGGATCTGACGAAATCGAGCGCTGTCCGACTCGATGATCGGCGGAATTCCTGCGTCTGCGCAAAGATGCAGACCGATTCCCTTGTTCCGCGCACGCGCTTCCATCGGCGCAAGCACATCTTTGACGACATCAATCGGGGAAAATGGCCGATTGCGAATCTCCAGTGTCCCCGCATCGAGCCTGGCAAGATCGAGAATGTCCTCGATCATTGCAAGCAGATGAGTCCCGTTTCGACGAATGATCTGAATTGCCTCTGCCGATTCTGGATCCGCGTTCGAGACCCGTTCATCCAGCACTGAAATGTACCCAAGAATTGCCGTCATGGGTGTTCGAATCTCATGACTCATGTTTGCGAGAAACTGTGACTTGGCCTTCGCGGCGGAGCCCGCGTCGTCCGTCGCACGTGTCAAGTGAGCGTCGGCTCGCTGCAGCGCCTGTCGTTGCGCTTCTGATTCGGCTCGGAGCGCCAGCACTTCTCTGCCGAGTGCCCCAAGTCGTTCAACTCGATTCGCAGATTCTTGCGCTGCGAGCGACTGTCGCATCGCATCGCGTGCGACGATCAACGCACCGACGACTCGGCCATCGGTGCCGAAGCTGGGCGATACGCTACACTGGACAGGTATCTCAACGCCGGATTCTCCGATCCACGACAGGTCGACGTGCTCCACTGACTCACCGCCGCGCACCCGATCTAGCACGCCCGCCAACGCGTCATGGCCGTCCGCGCGAATGATGGATTGAATCACACGGCCGTTGAGCTCTGCTGCACCGCACCCCAGCAATCGCGACACGGATGAATTAACGGAACGAATCGTATCCACATCGTCGATCACGAGAACGGCGTCCACGACAACGTCGACGGTTCCTTGATCCAGCGATTCATCCTGTGATTTCGATGTCATTGGTCCAGTCATCTCTGACGGCGCAAACGCGTGCAATCCCGCCACAGAAATCTCATCGCACCTCTATCAGTTTACGTGGGTCATCTCATACATCTGGCCCTAACTACATCGGGCCGCATTTGGCCCTGATTGATGTACAGAGAAGCGCAATGACACAGGGGTGATCTTAGAATTTACATCAATAACGGCGTGTATCCGGACGTGTGTCGGCGGCGACCCTATCGGCAATCACGTAGGAATCCAATGGAATTCCGAAGCTACAACTGTATCACGCGATGATGTCACATGGATACCCCTGTGGTTCGACGTATCGCATTCCGAGAGTCGAAATACCCACCGACACGCTCGAAAAACTCCGCCATTCGCATCATTCCTGCCGCCCTCCAGTTCCTCGACGACAACGTTATGTCACTCTGCTGACCGACGCGCCGAAGACAGTCACGCCTGGCTCGTTCGCCGTCGAGTCGTTTCTTGACGTGGCTCGGAGGATTCCAATCAGGTTTGGCCGCAGGGAGCAAGTGACGCCCATCCAGTGCTATCGAAACTCGTCGATTGTCTCACCGCGAAGAATGCCGCGAATTCGCCGCGCCGCATGACCGTCACCGTACGGATTCGCCAGCCCCGCAAGCCCGGCCCGAAACGATGCAGACGTCGCCTTGCGGACGCCTTCCACGATCGCACGGCGCTCAAACGCCACGTCGACGACATTCGCTCCTCGCACGCGTCCCCCCTGGCGCTCGCCGATATTCACGACTGGCAGGCGAATGCTCGCCGCCTCGATGATCCCGCTGCTCGAGTTGCCGATCATCGCACGCGCATGCACCATGCAACTTCCGAAGACATCCGGCGGAAGCGAAGTCATCATCACAGCATCGTTCCGCGTCGCGCACAAACGAGACAGGGCCGAGGAGACCGCATCGCTTCCCACATCCGCGTTCACGCCCAGAATCAGCAGTTGTCCCTCGACGCCTCCAAGCGCGTCCACAACGATGCCGGCCTGTTCGACCGCCGACAACGCGCTCAGCGTTTCCGGATGCAACAACACCAGCAACGTCGGTCGCGCCATGTCGAGGCCGACGATTCGACTCGTTTCGTCGATTGAAAGAGGAGTGAACGCGTGCAGTCGATCAACGGCGAGAGAACCCACACAGAAAACACGCGACGCGTCGCTTACCATTGACCTCAGCCGATCCGCATACGCCGGCAACGATGCGAAATGCAGATCCGACATCATCGTGATCGCGTCGCGACACTTGTCGTCATAGGCGCCGGCCGTCCGTTCTCCCCCGTGCAGATGCCCGATCAACCTCCGACTCACAACGGCCGAGTACGTCGCCGCCAACATCTCAAGCCGATCTCCCAACACGAACAGAAGCTCCGGCTTGTCGTTGTCGATCGCGCGGCCGAATGCAATCGTCGCCTCGCCCGCCGCCGCCGCAACGCCCGCCGCCGACCCGTCGCCCGTCGAATGCCGTACTGGCACGACGCGCAATCCATCGACAGCCTTCAAATCGTCGATCGTCGATCCGTATCGCGCATCGAGATGCGTCCCGCCGGCATAACACGCGACGTCGAATCCGGCCTGGATCAACGCGCGCCATAATGATCGATAAACTCCGGAATCCGCGCGGCTCGTGGAAACGAATCCGATCCGCCGAAGCCCCGAGAGAATTGATGTGTCAGATGGGCGTTGATCGGTCGTCATGATTCGACGGCCGAATCCTCCGGCTCATTCAGCCTGCAGTTTTGCCTGCGGCGCATCCGGGTTGTCGGCCAACTCCTCCAGCCGACCGATCTGTTCGCGCAGGACCTGCGCCTGCGGCGATTCGGGGAAGTCCCGAATGACCTTCCTGGCCAGATCGACGGCCTCAATATATCGACCCTGCCGAGCGTACTCCATGATCTGCCCTTCGAGCCGCTGTCGGACTTCGATCTCGGCATTCGTCTCAAGCGTCGGCAACTGCATCTGCAATGCGTCCGACTCCTCACAATTCGGAAATCGTTGACGAAATGTGTGTGCCGCCGTCAACGCCTCTTCCCATCGCCGCCGCGTCACAAACCGCTGCACTTCCGCGTACATCCGCCGACGCTGCTCGTCCTGGAACTGCCGATGCTCTTTCTCGATCTTCAACAGCAACTGCCGCGCGTCCGCCGAATCCGGATGTCGCTGCCGCAACTGCTCCGCCATCTCGCGAGCCCGACCCCATGCGGATATGTTGATCAGATCGCTGATCTGCTGCTTGCACGACGCCACGTCTTCGCCTTCGTTGCGTTCACGCGCCGACTCAACCTGCGACTGAAGCGACGTCGCCCGTTCGTCGTCCGGATACTTCCGCGCGATCTGCTCGGCCAGTTCACGCGCCGTCGCGAATTCGCCCTGCACAGTCTTTTCGCGAATTTTCGCCGTCACCTGTTCGAATTCCGCCTCAGCGACACGATGACGCTTCTCCATCCGCTGCTCGCTCGTCAACAACGACGTATCCCGAATGTCCTCCAACACGGCCAGCAGATCCCGCCACGGTATCGGTTCCTGCGGCAAACTGATCTCGCCGGTATCGTCGACCGAATGTGTCAACGAACCCGCGATTGTCGCAGCATCCCGATTCGCGTAATACGCCTCGGTCTGCTCATATTGATAACGTTCGATCCGGGAAAAAGACGCGTGCAAATCGCGAAGCACACGCAACAGCGCCGACAGGCCCACGAGTAGCCCGCCGCCCACGATCGCCAACTCGACGAAATACAGATACTGGGAAAATTGATGGATGACGCGGAATGTTTCATTCTGCGACAACGCCGTGCGTCCCAACATCTCGATCGCGCCCGTCATCACGATCAGGATCAGGACCACCGTCCCCATGGCGCGGAGCCAGAAAACCGTCGCGGCCTTTTCAGGATCGGGCGGTGGCGTGGGTTGTGGCAGATCGCTCATGTCGTTCGCCGTGAAAAATCGTGACCCATTCGCGGGAGGAAATAACGGCAGGCATCCATCCGGCAGTCAGACTGCCGCTGGACTACACCATTATTAGCCGTAGTGCCGCTTCCAATCAAGACTACGGCCCGTTCGCACGTCCGTCTCGATCCATCCACTGGATGACGTGCGAGCCGTCGCGACGTCCGGTACGATCCGCAGGATATGGAGCGTCCCGAAACAATCCGACTCACCCCCGTTTCACGGCCGATTCATCGATCGATTCGACTGCCGGGAAGCAAGAGCATCACAAATCGAGCGCTTCTGCTGGCCGCGCTGGCCGATGGCGAATCCCAGCTCAATCACATTCTCCTCGCCGACGACACACGATTGATGATCGACGCCCTCCGCTGCCTCGGTGTACCCCTTCGCATCGACGAGCACGAACTCACAGCGCATGTTTCCGGCGTCGCCGGACGATGGCCCAATGCCGAAGCAAACCTCTTCTGTGGAAACGCCGGCACCGTCATCCGGTTCCTGACCGCCGCCTGCACAATTGATCACGGGCGCTACCGCCTCGACGGCGTCGAGCGAATGCGCGAAAGACCGATCGATGAGTTGGTCGACGCGCTCCGCGAGCTCGGCGCCCAGATCGGGTACGAAGACCAGGATGGCTGCTGCCCGCTGACAATTCGCGCGACCGGCCTTC
Source organism: Phycisphaerae bacterium (assembly GCA_029259995.1). Taxonomy (GTDB): domain Bacteria; phylum Planctomycetota; class Phycisphaerae; order UBA1845; family UTPLA1; genus ECT2AJA-110-A. Next base: position 17,134 of record JAJDEC010000166.1, on the reverse strand, counting down.
GAGGCGGCGCACTGGAACGCGATTCGACCGTGTCGAGCCAATACGTGTCGGCCATCCTCATGGCCGGCGCTCTCGCCGCCCAGGATGTCATGATCGGGTTCGATCGACCCCTGCCCAGCCGACCTTACATCGCCATGACAATGCACGTGATGCAGGCATTCGGCGTTCACGCCGTCGAACGGAACATGATGCGGTTCATCGTTCCCGCCCCACAATGCTATCGTGCCGCCAACTACGACATCGAACCCGATGCCAGCGCCGCATCCTACTTCCTCGCCGCCGCAGCCATCACAGGTGGACAAGTCACTATCGAAGGATTGGGAACTGCGAGTTGCCAGGGCGACATCGCGTTTGCTCACGTCCTCGGGGAAATGGGATGCCGCGTCGAGCAGGACGAATGGCAGACAACCGTGCACGGCCCCTCTGACGGCAGACTGAACGGCGTCACCGTTAATCTCGGCGACATGCCGGATGTTGCACAAACCCTCGCCGTTCTCGCTGCCTTCGCGACAGGCCCGACCCACATTCAGAACGTCGGAAACCTGCGCATCAAGGAAACCGATCGACTCTCGGCCCTCGAATCCCAACTCGCGGCGATGCACGTAGATATCGAGATTTGCAACGACGGCCTCACGATCCGACCAAACGGCGTTCCGCGAGCCGCCAGAATCAAGACTTTTGACGACCATCGAATGGCAATGAGCTTTGCAATCGCGGGTTTGGTTCTGGATGGAATGGAAATAGAAAACCCCGCCTGCGTCGAAAAGACCTTTCCGGAATTCTTCGACGAATGGAGTCGCCTGTAGCCGGGACGGACCTGCCGGATTCCGAGAACCCCTGTCGCACACTCGAATTCAATCGGAATCTTTCACGCCGATTCGGCGCAATGAAAAAGGCACAGCAAGCGACGGAGCGGCAACCCTACCGGTATCGATCTACTGCCAAAATAGCAGATGCACGCACGGGTGCTCGTAAGTCGGGTTGCGGGGCCCTTCCATTGCTGAAAGGTCGTTGCCCCGCTTAGCGCTCCTGTCGCTCAATGCGCCTACACTATTAATACAACGCGGAATCTCGAATGCAAATGAATTCGCGACGAATCAAACGCAGACGCAGATAATGCGCACACGACGACTATCCGGCAATAAGCTGATCCAACGCCCTCGTCCGTTCTTCTGCGGAATTCCCCGGCGTGTATCCGGGCCAATCTGGCACAATTTTTCGAGTCAGCGCGATGAGCGCCGCTTCTCGATCGAACACCGGTCCCGTCGTCGTCGGCTTGATCGATGTCAGCTTTGCATGGATCCGTGCAACAACCGCAGGCTTGTCAAACGACTGGAGCTTCTCGGCAATCCCCGCTTCGTTCGGTTCCAGTTCAAGCAGCCCATCGATGACTGCGTCGCGCCGCGCGACGATGGCCGCCTTGCATCGACTTTGAAATGCCGTACCGACTTCGCCCCCGCCCAGCGCCGCCGCGGCCTGTTCGACGAGCTTCATCAGCGACGCAATCGCATCTCCCGACGCCGCCTCCGACACGCTCGCTCCAAGCTCTTTCTCAAGACACTGACGCAACAGCTCGCGCTTTGAATCCCGTTCTCCTTCCGACGTTGCGTCCAGCGAACCGGAAAGGGACTTGACGACGTCCTCGTGTCGCCCCGCACGCATGCCGCATCGCACAAGATCCCCATCAATACGAAGCACGGCCTCTTTCGAAAGCTCTGATCGAAACTGAGATACTTCCTGAAACTCGGTCAACGCACCCGCATAATCACCGGCTCGCAGCAGCGCATCGCCGAGCATCAATGTTACTTCGAGCCGCTTCCCTGCCGTCAACTCGTTCGTCGCGTCGCGATCCGACTTCAATGCTCGCGCCAGAATCGACCGACGTCGCTGTACAATGAGATCATCCGTCGAATTCAGATCTGTCAGAATCCGAAGGCGAACGACGCCGGAAAGACGACCGAAGATCGACAATGCCGCGTCCCACGCCTTGTCGCGAACCACCGCTTCCGACTCTCGATCCGTCTTTGATCGATCAAACAACACGTTGAAATGACTTCGCGTGCGGCCGATTCGCCCCAATGTCTGAATCGCGGCGCCGCGAACAAGCGGCGCATCGTTCGACAACAATCCGACCAGAAACTCGGCCGTGCCCTCACTGTCATACGTGGACAATCCCGCAATCGCGGTCGTTCGAATCGCCGTCGATCGGCCGTCGATGCTCTCGCGCTCGAGAATCGCCCGAAACGACTCGGCGCCGATTCGCGACATTGCCCGAAGAAATTTCTCGCGCAGTTCGTCATCGTCCACGGCCAACTGAACGAATCGCGACTCCAGCGACTTGGTCACGAGCGAGGCCTTGTCCCCCTCCGGATGTCCTCGACGCGCAAGCGACCCCAATGCCAGCGTCGCTTCGCCGACAAGTTCCCGATCGCTGGACGCCAGGCACTGGATCAATGGCTGAATCGCACGCGTGTCGTCCAGTCGTCCCAATGCCCCCGCCAGCGCGGCGCGGACCCGCGGATGCGACTCCGATTCGAGCGATGCGATCATCACATCCGCTGCTCCCGCGATCCGAAGATTGCCCGCGATCACGGCAGCCTGGCGGCGCAGATTCATGTCCGAATCCGAAAGCACCGGCATGATCGCCTCTCGAACTGCCTTGGAAACTTCCTTCTGATCGATGATCATCGCCGCGATAAGATCGAGCCCCAGCCTGCGGACATCGGCCACGTTGTCCTTCAACAACGCAACCAGACGATCTCCCTGATCCTTGTCGGACAGCGAGAGAAATGTGCCCCGATACGCCTCGACCAGTCTCGCAGCGAGCGAATCGCGTTCGGCATGCAAAGCCCGCAATTCTTCTCGACGACGCTGATTCGAACGCGCAAGCCACTTCAATTCGCCCAGCCCCGCGTGCTCGCGCCACCAGTCCGCCGCCGCAGTCTCATTGTCGAATTCGACGCCCGTCATCCTCGAGAACGCGCGAAGCGCCGTCCCGCAGATTCCGGCATCCGAATCCGACGTCAAACCGGCCAGCACGCCCGCCGCCGAATAGTCTTCCCCCAGTCGGCCGATCATCTCAATGGCCGCAGCGCGCCGTTTCAAATTCGCCGCCGTATCGCGAGCAATATCGCACAGGGACCGCTGGGCATCGGCCTGGGGATAGGCCGCCAATGCCGCCTGAATCCCGTCCAGCGCACTGCCTCGTTGCTCCCCGATCATCCCGATCAAAGGCGACAGCAGCTCCGAAGGCGGCGATTCCGATTCGGCAATCACGCCGTAGATGGCGGAATGCGCCGCCCCGTTGCCCTCGTTCGGTTGCGTCAGAATCGACGTCAATCGATCCAGCGCCGCGGCGCTTCCGATTCGAAGCAACGTTCGTACGCCGATACGACGCGCTTGATTGGTGTGATCACCAACGATCAGGCGAGCGGCGTCCTCGATCTGCCCAGCCTCGTCCGTCACTTTGCTCTCAGCCTCATCAGACGGCTGCGACATCGCGGATTCCAGCGACAATCCCTCGGGCGCAGACGCCTCGGGCTCGGCCACGCTCATGCACCAAAGTATCAACAGCAATGACATCATTATCCTTACGCCCAATGGCCGACGAAAACGCCCTGGGATCGAACCCTTCTGTAATATTAGGGGACTGAGCGACTCGACGCATCCAAAGGCAATTCGCCCGCCCAGATCCGACCATGTCGAGATGGACCGCGATGTCTCGATACTTGGCAAAACGACAGCCTGTCAAAACGCTCACATCCCCGAATCGCGCGCGGACGCTTCACAGTCGTTTCGCTATGTCTACCATCGGCCCGATCTGCCGTTGCTGAACATCCCGTCCGCGGACGAAACAGGGTTCCCAATCGCGTCGCCGCGGCCGGCGAATCACCTGCTGACCCGCGACATGCCGACTCCCCCGATCCGCGAGCCGCCACAGCGGAAAATCCGTCCTTTTTTGCCCCTTTTTTCTGCCGGCCCCGCCGATCTGAGGCGATCATTGCACATGATCCGGCATGGTTGACGAAGTATCGGACGCTGGGAGAATAGAATGAGGGCGAAGTGCCCGATACCTCTTTCGGGCTGCGCGACGACTTTGTCTTCGTCCTTCCGTTGGGTTCTGACCGGCAATCGAATGCCGCCTGACGCCGTCGAAGCGATGGGATCGCGCCAGAATCGGAGCCTCTACGGCTGTTGCCGCAGCGAACGGCACCAACGGCGAACCGTGACCCGCAACCGCCGGGACGATGAGCCGTATGATGAGTTGTGGAATGCGGACACCGGCGACTCGCATGATCGGTCCCTCCGCAGCGATAGACAGGATGTAGCTATGACGACTCAGAATATTCATCGATTACATTTCGACCACGCATTCCGTGCATTCGGCGCATTGTGCCTCACAATCGCCCTCTCGCTGACGTCTCAGGCCAAAGCCCAGACGAACGCAAATGACAACGCGCCCGGCGAGGAGAAACCGACGGCGCTGACGCATCCGCGCAATCCGATGGTATGGGACGTCGATACCATGATGGATCAGGCCGTCCAGCAGATCTCAAAGCGCTACAGCCTCAATCCTCAGCAGGAGCTGTACACGAAGCTCCTCTTGAAGCGACGCGTTCGCGAATTCCTCGACGAGCACGAGAGCGAAGTCCGCGAACTGCTGCAGGAGTCGATGGACATGCAGACGGGCAGAGCCAAGGCCGATCCCGTGTCACGTCAGATCTGGGCCCAGCGAGCCCTCCCCCTCTACGCGCAGGCCTCCCAGGCCATCCTCGAAGGCAACGAGGAATGGGGCGGAATCCTGACGGAAGAGCAGAAGAAAATTCACGACGGTGACATGAACCTCATGCGCCGCGGCTTTGACGGCGCCACAACCACGCTCACGCAATGGAGCGAAGGCGGTGGTCCGCCGATTCCCAAGATCAACGACCCGACCGTTCGGAATAACGTGAACGGGTCCGACGTAAAGAACGGCAAAGGCGTCACGCCGGATCCGAAGTCCGTGACGCAGCAGAATATTGAAGACAACTGGCGCAGTTACGTGAATCTGTTCGTCACGGCATACGATCTGGACAAGGCGTCGCAGAATTCCGCTCGTGAAAAAATCCTGAAAGAGCAATACGACAAGGCCGTGCGCTATCGGCAGCTGCGCGCCGCTGACTTCCAGAAAATCGAGAAACGCCTCAAGACCCTTGGGAAGTCCGACTATTCGGAACGCGAGAAACTCAAGAATCGCCAGGCACAGCTGGAACGCCCAATTTACGACCTCTTCATCGAATTGGATGAGCGACTCCAGAGACTGCCGACAGCCGCACAGACGGCCAAAGTGGATGCCGAAGAGAAAAAGACCCTCGAGCAGCTCCACGCCGCGCTGTCCGGCGAACGCGCCAAGAAGGCGAGAGACGCAGCGCAGCGCAAGACATCCAAGCCCGCACCCCCTACCGACAAAGCCGGCGACGATGCCAAGCCTGACGAAAAGAGCACACCCGCAAAGACACCGGAATCGTCGGACGTGAAGAAGTCGGACAACGACAAGAAGCCTGAAGCGCCCAAGGCGGAAAAGCCTGAAGAGACCAAGTCCCCCGATACCCCAAAGACCGACAAGATGCCGGCGGAAGAAAAGCAGGACGAACCGAAGAAACCCACCGAGCCCGATGATCGAGCCAGCGCCTGATTACCGAGTCCACCGCCGACTCGACCCGATAGAGATACCGAAGGCCCGACGATTTCTCATGAATCGTCGGGCCTTCTTCGTTCCATCAAGCAACTGCACGGCCGGCCAGCCGCAGAATTCTCCCTCGTTCCCACTTACCAGGAACAAACACCAGGCGATCAAGTCCCGCTACAATGTCCCCTTTTTGATGATCTGCCATGGCGAGCCAGTTCCGACATCCCAATCGACGAAAAGGCGCCGAGCCGAAAACCTCGGGCATCGTCAATCTCTATAAACCCGTCTGGGAGAGTTCCGCGAAGTACGTCTACAAACTTCGCGAAGTCTATGACGAGTGGAAAGTGGGCCACGCCGGCACCCTCGATCCCTTCGCCGACGGTGTCGTCATCGCCTGCATCGGCCGCGCCACCAAACTTGTCGAGCGCCTGATGACACTGCCCAAGACCTACACGACGACGATCCGCCTGGGGGTCACCAACGAGACATTCGATACCGAACGCCCGTTTGAACCCGTTCCCGACGCCTCCCCCGTTACGCGGGAAGCGATCGAGACGGCTCTGGAGGCATTCCGCGGAGAGATTGAGCAATCCCCCCCCGCATTCAGCGCCGTCAAGATCGACGGCGTCTCGTCCTATCGCCTTGCACGCAAAGGCGCAACGGATGACCGCCCCGCCAAGCGCGTCTGCATCCGCGAGCTTGAACTGCTCGAATTCGAATGGCCCACAGTCCAACTTCGCATTGCATGCAGCCGAGGCACATATATCCGTGCGATCGCCCGCGACCTCGGCGCCGCCCTCGACTGCGGCGGCTGCTGCGAAACCCTCCGCCGCAACGCCGTTGGTCCCTTCCATATCGAAGACGCCCTCCGACTGGAAGAGGCGACGGACGAAGAAAAACAGGCCAAGCTGATCCCACTCGAAACAGCCATCGAAATGTTACCAACGTAGGTCGGGTCATCGACCCGACAGAACCGCTTCGTGAAATGCCCCCGCCCAACGTCGCACAATTCTCGCGCCCTCCGTGGCTTCACGCGCCTCACGTGAATAACCAGACCGCCAACAGTCTGTCGGTCTGAACGGGCGACGGATTCCAAAAGTGTCACCTTTCTGACACTCGATCCGAACATTAGGGTCCAATTGACGGCGCGAAGCACGTACTCTTTCGCGAGTCGTTCATTCGGATATCAACAAAGGAGGCCGCGTCGTGTACCGATCTTTCGTCATCACGTTACTGACGTTGTTACCCCGCGTGTCGTTTGCCGAGGCACCAACCCTTTTCGTCTCTCATGCCAACCAGATTTCCCGACTCGATGATCACAATGGCGACGGCGACTTTCTCGACGAATTCGAGTCGCGCCTGTTCGCCGAAAACTTCGCGACGACTGGGACCCGCATCGCGGCAACGCCGGATCGTGTATGGGTCATCGAAACCGCCATTCCGCGAGTCATGCTCCTTCAGGATCGAAACGGCGACGGCGATGCGATGGATTTCGCCGAACAGTTGGAATACGCGGTGGTCCAGGCGCCGCTTCCGGCGGCGACACCTGCGTTGAACTCCATCGCTGTGACTTGGGGCGACATCCTGTACGTGTCCGACTCGATAAACGGACTCCTGTTTCGCATCGCCGACACAAACCATGACGGCGACGCCCTCGACGTTGCCGAAACCGTTGTTGTCGCAACTAACCTCGTCGCGCCGACGGCGATCGCAGTGCGTCCCGACGATCGCATACTCGTCCTGAATGACGATGGGCTCGCCCCAGTTCGCATCCTCGAAGATCGAAACCACGACGGGGACTTCCTCGACTTCGCCGAGAACCTCTCCTACGCCGAAGTTCTCGTGACGGCCACCGATCTTTGCGCGTTGTCGAGTATCCGGAGTTGGACGTCGTATCCGTCGACCGGCGATGTCTCGATCCTTTTCGATGCCAATGCGGACAACGATGTCCTCGATTTCAACGAAATTCGTCTTTACGCCGAAGGCCTTGTCCTGCCGACGCACATCGCCGGCGATCCGGCGTCGGGCGACCTGTTCGTCAACGTCGCCGGCAACGCCGGTTCGATCGTTCGGCTCCGTGATGCGAACCACGACGGAGATGCCCTCGACGCAGCCGAATCGCTTCTCGTCGCCGCGAATCTGCCCAACATCCGTGGTATTGCCATTTCTCGAGCCCAGTCCGATTGCCCCTTGGGTGATGCCAGCGGCGACGGCATCGTGAACATCGACGACGTCCCCGCATTTGCGGCGGCCCTCATGCAGGGCGAAACCACACTCTGCCCCATCGACATGAATTCCGACGGCCGTGTCGATGCCCTGGATATTCCGTTGTTTATTGGGCTGATCGCCCCGTGATTCGCGAATACAAAATGAGGTTTCTCGCGCATTGGCGGGAATTCGTGGATTGCGTAGCTCGATTCGGAGCCGCCGTGTCCTCACGGCGATGTCCCGCCAGCCGATCGAGCAATCCCCGAACGTTACGCTGAGACAACGAGGCTCTGCCGGGATGCGCTGCTCAATTCAATGCCCGCCCGCCGCCGCGCGTAGACACTCAAATGGATCTGCGCCCCCCGGAAATGCGTGAAGAACAAAAAAAAACCGCCCGATCGGTCATCAACCGATCGAGCGGTATTCATACATGGAGATTCAGTCAAGGGTTACGCGTGCGCCTTGAGGTACTCGCGTACGCCCTCGGCGGACGGCTTCATGGCCTTCTTGCCGGGCTTCCAGTCGGCCGGGCACACTTCGCCGTGCTTCTCGAAGAATTGCAGCGCATCGACCATGCGAAGGACTTCTTCAACACTTCGGCCGAGCGGCAGATCATTGACGACGGAATGGCGAATCACGCCCTTCGTGTCGATCAGGAACAAGCCGCGCAGCGCGATCGAGTCATTGAAGAGAACGCCGTAGTCGCGCGCAATCGACTTCTTGATGTCGGCCACGATCGGGAACTGCACATTGCCGATTCCGCCGTGCTCCCGCGGCGTGTTCTTCCACGCGAGATGCGAGAAATGCGAATCGATCGAACAGGCGACGACTTCGCAATTCCGCTCCTTGAACTGCGGAAGCGCCTTGTCGAAGGCGATGATTTCCGAAGGACAAACGAACGTGAAGTCCAGCGGATAGAAAAACAGGACAGTGTACTTGCCGCGATTTGCGGAGAGCTTGAACTCTGCAAACGAATTGTCCGGCATCACCGCCTGCGCCGCGAAATCAGGAGCTTCTTTTGTCACCAGTTGCGTCATCGTGTGTGTCTCCTCACTCATCAGAAACCTCGTCGTCAAGCGCCAATCCCGGCGCAGACGCACTCCCACAATGGGAATTACCTAATTGCTGAACATGGAATCGCGCCGCGAATCGACTCGCGGCGATTCGCGCATAGCATAATCCGCGGAATGAGAATTCGCCAGCGCGCAAAGAAGCCCGGCGCCGCCGGCGTCGCGAATCGCCACTGCACCGGGTAATCAGTCGATCGAATCAGACGGCAGGACCGAGCCTACGTCGGAATGATGCCGTTTGTCACACCAATGGCAACGAGCAGGAACTCGATCAGCGCAGGCGCAAACGCCCACAGCGCACCGGCTAAGAACAAGAGAATCTCCATGGAATCGCTCCTTTCAAGGACTTACGCCCGTTTCGTTCCGCCGCCAGCAATGTCGACAGCAATGCGACATGTCGCGAGCCGAACAGGCAGGCCCATTTTACCGGTTTCGGAATACCGATACGAGCTTCGGAGATTACTTCTTGGACCTTAGATGGCGGCGCATGGCGGCCAGCGTCGCCGGACTGATATGGTGTTCGATGCCCTCCGCATCCAGTTCCGCGTCTTTCGTCGGAACGCCCAATTCCCTTAGAAACTCGAGAACTGTCTTGTGACGTTCCCGGACCTCGTGTGCCAGTCTGACCCCGCTCTTGGTCAGGAAAATCGAACGATACGGCTCGGAAGTCACGAGATCTTCGCGTTTTAGACGCTCAATCGTCTTGGTAACCGTCACCTGTGTAACGCCGAGCCGACGAGCCAGATCGACCGCCCGGGCTTCGCCCTTCTCGGCGATCAGGTCGTCGATCAATTCCACGTAGTCCTCCGCGATTTCGGCCGCGTGATCCGATCGGGTTCTGCGATGTCCGCTCGCCGATTGCTCGGGGGATCGATGGGCGACTCTCACGCTTTTTCGCGGGGATCGGGCAGGCATTTCGGGGGGCTCCATATCAGCACCGTCAGTCTATCTCATGCGGCCGCGTTTCGTCCATAGGCGACATCATGGGCCCCGGTTGCGGAAATTCTTAGCCTATGCTAATATTCCGGGGTCGGTGGATTTCCTTTGATCCCGCCGACACATGACCGTAGGAGCCAATTCATGCGAAAAATGCCTCTCAATCGAATACTCGGATCACACGGCCGCCAGCTGTTGATTATCTTCCTTGCGACCACGATGAGTGCGGGATGCACCACGAAGCCGGCCGAATCAAACGACTCGGCGTCCGTCAATCTCGAATACCCCTACAAGATCGTCTGCACAATCGGCATGGTCTCGGACATCGCCCGCGAAATCGCAGGCGACAAGGCCAATGTCACGGGCATCATCGGCGAATCGATCGATCCGCATTTGTACCAGCCGACACGCGATGACATCGTCGCCATGTCCGGCGCCGACATCGTCTTCTACAACGGCCGATTGCTCGAAGGGAAAATGACGGACACACTCGTCAAGATCAGCCGCCATCGCCCCGTATTCGCCGTGACCGACGGCATCCCGGACGATCGGCTGCTCGCACCGGCGGAGTTCGCCGGGCACTACGATCCGCATGTCTGGATGGATGTATCACTCTGGATACAGGCTGCCGACTTCTGCCGAAAGTCATTGAGTGAGTTCGACGCCGCCAATGCAGCAGACTATCAGCGCAACTACGACGCCCTCTTGACGCGCCTTCAGGCACTGGATGCTTACGCAAAATCGACGATTTCGTCTGTTCCCAACGATCGCCGCATACTCATTACGGCGCACGATGCATTCAACTACTTCGGTCGCGCCTACGACATTGACGTTCGTGGAATCCAGGGGATCAGCACGGAATCCGAGGCAGGTATCAAGGACATCAACGCGCTCGTCAAGCTGATTGTGTCCAGGAAGATTGCGGCTGTGTTCGTCGAATCGTCCGTTTCCCAGAAGAATGTGACGGCGCTGATCGAAGGCGCCGCCGCCCAGGGGCACGACGTCACCATCGGCGGTACGCTCTTTTCCGACGCAATGGGGACCGCAGGGACCTACGAGGGGACCTACATCGGCATGATCGATCACAACGTGACGACGATTGCCCGAGCATTGGGAGGAATCGCCCCGGATCGCGGCCTGAACGGCCGACTGACGACAAGCACAAGTAACGCGAAGGAAAACTCGCGTGGTGGTTGAAAACATGTCCACGACGGGAACCAAGACATCCGGCGACACGAACACAGTGACAGACGCAGCGGGCTCACTCAGCACGCATCACGATCCGCGGGCGCCCGTGTCGATTCATGACATGACGGTTGCCTATCATCGAAAGCCCGTGCTCTGGGACATCGATTACGCGGCGACGGAGGGACGACTCGTCGGCATTGTCGGTCCCAACGGCGCCGGCAAGAGCACGCTCATCAAGGCCTCGCTCGATCTGATCCCCAAGGCGTCCGGCAGCGTGCGCATCTACGGAAAGCCGTATAAGAAACAACGAAAACTCGTCGGCTATGTCCCACAGCGGGAAAGCATCGATTGGGATTTCCCCGCGAGTGCGGTCGACGTCGTCACGATGGGACTCTACGGGCGAATGTCCTGGTGGCTGCCGCCGCGCAAACACCACAAGGAACAAGCGCTGCACGCCCTGGAGCAGGTCGGCATGGCGGATCTGGCCCATCGCCAGATCAGTAAGCTTTCCGGCGGCCAGCAGCAGCGCGTCTTTCTCGCCCGGGCGCTCGTGCAGGACGCGTCGATCTACTTCATGGACGAACCCTTCGCGGGCGTGGACGCCGCAACGGAATCGGCCATCGTCGCACTGCTGAATGAACTCAAAGCGCGCGGCAAGACAGTCCTTGTCGTCCATCACGACTTGCAGACCGTACGCGAATATTTTGACGATGTGCTCCTGCTCAACATGCGCGTCGTCGCCTGCGGACCGACGAAAGACGTCTTCACGCACGAAAACCTTCAGAAGACCTACGGCGGCAAGCTGACGCTGCTCGTCGAAGCCGCGGAAGCCATCGCCCGAAGCGTTCGAGGTGGGCCATGATCCGCCATGTCTGGGCACTCGCCGGCGTGCTCGCTTCGACTGCCGCTGCCATGGCGCTCGCGATTATCGTCGTCGACGAAGAGACGCGTCAGATCCTGACGTTGCGCGAATACAACACGCGCATCGTCGTCTTGGGAACCACTTTGCTCGGTGCAGCCGCAGGTCTGATCGGAACCTTCATGTACCTGCGGAAACGGGCGATGATCGGCGACGCACTCAGCCATGCCACACTTCCCGGAATCGCGATTGCATTCCTGTTCGTGGGCGACAAGCAGATCGGCCCGATGCTGCTCGGTGCGGCGATCAGCGGCGTCATCGGCGTCCTGGCCGTCATCGGCTTGCGCAGCATTCCCAGAATCAAGGAAGACGCCGCGATCGGAATCGTCCTCAGCGTGTTCTTCGGCATCGGATTGATGTTCGTCAAGATCGCCCAACAAACGCACACCGGAAATCAGGCGGGCCTCGATCGTTTCATCTACGGCACGACGGCCGGAATGATCAAACAGGACGCTCAATGGATCGGCGCGACCGCCTTGATCGTCCTGTTGGGCGTCATTTTCCTGTTCAAGGAATTTCGACTCATCTGCTTCGATCAACAATTCGCATCGTCTCAGGGTCGCTCCGTCCTCTTGATTGATCTTCTCATGATGGCCATGGTCGTTCTCACGACAGTCGTGGGATTGCAGGCCGTCGGTCTCATCCTCGTCGTGGCCCTGTTGATCATCCCCGCCGCCGCGGCGCGCTTCTGGACCGACGATCTGACACTGATGACACTGTTGGCGGGCGCCTTCGGAAGCATCAGCGGATTCGCCGGCGCCATCGTGAGTGCGCGATTCGTCAACCTGCCGACCGGGGCTGTCATTGTCCTGGCGGCCGGATGCGTCTTCGCATTCAGCATGTTGCTGGCGCCGCATCGTGGGATGACCGGCACGCTCCTGCGTCGTGTCGGCCTGTCGAGACGAATCGGGTATCAGAATGTGCTGAGAGCGCTTTGCGAAATGGAAGAGGAATTCGGCGAAGGCATTCGCGTTGGGCGGACCAGCCTGCTCGAGATGCGAAGCTGGACGGGAAGCACGTTGAATCGATTGATTCGGCGTGCGGTCCGTCGCGGGGACGCAATCGCCGGACCGGACAATCGCGTCGGCCTGACGCGTTCGGGACGAATTGAAGCGCAACGCGTCCTTCGCAACCATCGGCTTTGGGAGCTCTACCTCATTCGGCACGCCGACGTCGCCCCCTCCCACGTCGATCGCGACGCGGACCTCGTCGAGCACGTCCTTCCGCCGGAGACGATCCGCGAACTCGAACATGCGCTTGCCGAGACGACGCAGATTCCCCCATCGCCGCATGCACAGGGAGCCGTCCCATGACCTGGACACTGGGCGACACGTATGTCGTCATCATCGGCGCCATGAGCGCCAGCGCATGTGCACTGCTTGGCAACTACCTGGTGCTTCGCAAGATGAGCCTGATGGGCGACGCGATTTCGCACGCCGTCCTCCCGGGGCTCGTCGCCGCATTCCTGATCACGAACAGCCGCGGCGTCGGCGCCATGTTCGTCGGCGCAGTCATCGTCGGGCTGATCACGGCCGTCTTTACACAGGCGATCTCCAAGTTTGGTCGCGTCGAGGAAGGCGCCGCGATGGGCGTCGTATTCACGATCCTCTTTGCCGGCGGCCTGATCATGATCCGCCAGCAGGCGGACCACGTCGACCTTGATCCCCAGTGTGTCCTGTTCGGGAACATCGAGACATTCTATTCGGACGCGTTGATCGGCACGATTCCACAAGCCGGCGTCAACCTTGCCGTCGTGCTTCTGCTCGATGCACTGTTCGTCATGCTGCTGTACAAGCAACTCAAAATCACGACATTCGATCCGGGGCTCGCAACGTCCGTCGGTATTCGTGCCGACATCATGCACTACGCCCTGATGATCATGGTCGCCCTGACCGCCGTGGCGAGCTTTGAAGCCGTCGGATCCATTCTCGTCATTGCCATGCTGATTGTGCCGGCCGTCGCGGCGCACCTGTTGACCGACCGGCTGCCCGTCATGATCCTGTTGAGTGTTACCATCGCCTGCATCGCGGCACTGGCGGCGCGGGTCTACAACGTGTACGCGCCCGGGGTCTTTGGCAGCGGAATCCAGGCGGACACGTCCGCCGTGATGGCCGTCGCCACGGGAATTCTTCTTGTTGGCGCGATTATTCTGGCCCCCGAACGAGGGCTCTTGAGCCAGGCCCTGCAACGGATTCGGCTGGCCCTGCGGATCGTACAGGAAGATATTTTAGGACTTCTTTATAGACAATCGGAGTCTCGACGCACGGGCTCTCCGACGTCAGAGGCCGAGGCGCTTCTGGGGAACGCCGTCCGCGGCCTCGTCGCACGATGGGCCGTCTATCGACTTCGAGCCCGGCGCCTCGTCAAAGTCGATCACACTGGATCCGGCCAGGTCGCGTTGGCCCTGACGGACAAGGGCGAGGCACGGGCCGCCCGGCTCGTTCGATCACATCGCCTTTGGGAATCATACCTTGCGCAACACTCAGATCTCCCGCTCGACCACTTGCACATGCCCGCGGAGCGCGTCGAGCACTACATTTCTCCGGAAATGGTGGATCGAATCCGTGAGGATCTTCCCGAGGTCGACCTCGACCCGCATGGCCGCGAAATCCCGCCTCCGGACGCAGAATCCTGAGACCACCCGATCGACCTGCGGCGTCGCCTGAATTTTTCCTCACGATGTTGTTAACCCCGGATTGGGGCGAGTGTCTAATATCTATGGTATGAACCGCGAACGCCGCCACCCCGGCATGGAGCGACCCAAAAAATTGGTTTTTTTTGGCTTCCACTAAAGGGCGAAAGCGTAGAAAGTTATCGCCTTCGGCACGGCAAATGTTTGTGCCGGCCGGAGATTCACCTGCGGACATCGTATGGTAATAATCGGGAAACATCGATCTTCCGAGTGTTCGAAACAGAGCCGGCGTGTGGCTCCGAGCATCGGAGTGGAGGCAGTTGATCGATGCCCAATTCTGAGGCCAACTGAAGCGCACATTCCTCTCAGTTGGTAACCACGGAGAAATCGCCTTGTCAGCTATCCCAAGCCTTTCAGGCGCAACCCGCGCCGTCAGTCCGTCCAAGCGATGCAATCGCTACGACGCACTCCATCTTCCGGGCGACCGGTGGATGAAGACGGCCATCGTGTTGTTTGCAGCGGTAACGGTTACCGCCGCATACGTGAATGGCGTCGCATTGACTGCCGTTGACATCCTCTGGTCCAGCAGCGTCGGCCGCGCATTTATGATCGTCGGTGGTTTGTACGGTACCGTCGTCACAGGCTTCAGTTTCTGGCGGCTATTCCTTGCTCTGAGGTACAAGCCCGTTCCGACGGTCGCCGATGCCCGCCTGCCGAAACTGACGGTCGTCGTCCCATCGTACAACGAAGGCAAGCTGGTCTATGAAACGCTGAAGAACATCGCGCTGTCGCACTATCCGCGAGAGCGCCTGGAAATCTTCGTCATTGATGACGGCAGTGTCGACGACACGTGGCGGCACATCCGCCGGGCCGTCCGCGACTTCGGCCCCCGCATTCATGCCCAGCGCCTGCCTGAAAATCGCGGCAAGCGCCACGCGCTCTACGAAGGTTTCCGACGCGGCACCGGCGATATTTTCATCACTGTGGACAGTGACTCGCTGATCGCCCCGGATGCGCTCAAAGCCGTCGTCAGCCCGATGGTCGTGGATTCGACAGTCGGCGGCGTCGCTGGCAACGTTCGCGTCTTGAACCGCCGCGGCGGCTTCATTCCACGCATGCTCTCCGTTCGCTATGTGATGACCTTTGACTACAAGCGTGCCGCCCAGAGCATGATGGGCAAGGGTGGCGTCCTGTGTTGCGCCGGCGCCCTGGCAGCCTATCGCCGCAGCGCCGTCATGCCGATCCTCGACCAGTGGCTGAATCAGCGATGGCGCGGCAATCCGGCCCGCGCCGGCGAGGATCACGCCATGACGAATTTCATCCTTCGTCAGGGACTGAAGGTCCGCTTCCAGCGAACGGCCCACGTATTGACCAACAGCCCGACGACCTATCGTGGACTCTGCAAGATGTTCACCCGATGGGCCCGTAGCAATGTGCGGGAGACGTTCCATACCGGCGAATACGTCTTCTCGAACTTCACGAAGGAGTCGAAGCTCGGAATACGTTTCAACTACGCGATGAGCGCCGTCGGACAAGTGCTGCCATACTTCTTCCTGCTGGTAATCCTCGCACTCTCGCTCGTCATGCCGACGGTCTTCGGCCTGAAGCTGTTGGCGTCGTGTGCCGCGGGTTCGCTGTTCACAGTGCTGTTCTTCGGCATTCGCGAACGAAGCTCCGAAGCCCTGCTCGGCGTTTGCTACGGATTGTTTGCCACGTTCGCATTGTGCTGGGTTCATCCCTGGGCACTGCTGACTTGCGACAGAAGCGTCTGGCTGACGCGCGTGAAGAAACCGGTCGCGCAGAGCGACACGATTCGATCCATGGGCCATTCGCAGCCGCAACTTGTGACGGCGTAGGTCGGCCCTGACAACGATTCGACGAAATGACGGCGTGGGCGAGAGCCACAACTCTCGCTACGCCGTTTTCTTTGCACGCGTCTGAATCGCGAGGCGTGAGTGCCCCACCCTTTCCCCACACTCGCAGGGCCTCGCCACACGCCAACCAAACGCCCCCCGGCAAAGTGACTCCGTAGAAATCCAATCGGCAAAGCCCCTGGGAATCACGCACTCCATCAATAACTCGAATCATCCAGCGTCACGCGCCCACGAAAGACCCAATAGACTGTCGCGGTATACGTCAATACAAACGGCATCCCGATGCACGCAATCATGAGCATCAGCTTCAGCGTCGCCTCGGACGAGCAACCGTTGAACAACGTGATATTCCAGGCCGGGTTGTTCGTCGACACGACGAGATTCGGAAACATCGCCGTCGCGAAAAGGAACGCCTGTGCGGCGATCGTGCAACTCGAACTGAAGAACGCATATTGCGGCGAACCGTGATGCAACGCCCGCGGTATGTTGGCAACCGCCAGAATATTCAGCGCGGGCACGATCCAGAACGCCGGATGATCGTCAAAGATGGCCGTCGCACGCGGAACGTACAGAACGACAAGCAAACTCGCTGCGATGTACAGTACGACGAAACACCAATACGCCCAGCGCGCCCAGCCG
>JAJDEC010000165.1 GCA_029259995.1 Phycisphaerae bacterium | reverse complement strand
CTTGCACCCGGCGACACTGACCTGCGGCAACACGCTCGCGTCGGTATACAACGACCTGGGCCGTTTCGATGACGGCATCGCCCTTCTGCAGGGCATCGCCGACTCGCAGACGCAGGTGCTCGGCGCTGATCATCCCCAGACGCTCGTTTCCCTGAACAACATTGGCTTCGCGCTGATGCAGCTCGGTCGGCTCGACGATGCGGCCCCCATCATCGAACACGTCGTCGAGGCGCGTACGCGCATCCTGGGCGATACGCATCCGCACACATTCGCATCGCTTGCCAATCTCGGCGCCCTGCGGCGAAAGCAGGAACGTTACGACGAGGCGGAGCGGATCTACCAGCGAAACCTCGAGCTGAACACGAAGACGCTCGGCGAGGATCATCCCGAAACAATCTATTGCCTGCTCGACCTGGTCCGGCTCTACATGGCAAAGGAAGAATTTGCTTCGGCCGAACCGATCTTCGGCGACATCCTGACGCGCCGCGCGCGATCCATGCCGGCCGACGATATCTTCTCTGCAAGAATACAGGAGATGCACGCAACCTGCCTCATGGAAATGCAACGATTCGCTGAAGCGGAAGCCGCGCTACTCGAAGCGGAGCAGCAATTGGAACAGCATCTCGGCCCCCATGATCCTCGCACTCAATCAACGATGAAGCATCTGGTCGAACTCTATCGACAATGGGATCGAGAGGCTTCGCGCCTGGCCTGGGAGAACCGGCTGAAGTAACGAGCGATCGATTTCACAAGTCCCCGACGAAAGTCGATCCCATCCCCTGAATGCGCCAACAATCAAAGACGTGTTGAGAGGCTTCCGACCACTCAGTTCGAGGCAATGTCCGGATCCAGCGCCTGAGTTCCCGCATCGACGGTTTGGCAGCAGGCATTCTCATGTGGAATAGCGCGATAGATTGTGACGCCCCCCATAAGGATCATGAGCGCCCCCGCCACGCGAAAAATTCGGGCACGCGCCGCGTGATTCAGAAATGAAGACCCGCAGCCGATCAACAACATCGCTGGCGCCGTGCCAAGTCCGAAGCAAATCATTGTGAGCATTCCGTATGGCACGTCTGCGGACGCGACGGCAAGCGCGAGGAACGCATAAACAAGTCCGCACGGCAGAAATCCCGTCGCGATTCCGGCGGCGAAGTAGGAGGCATTTCCGCTCGAATTCAGGAGATTTGCAAAGATCGGCGCGACAATTCGGCCGACAACCGATGCGCGACCTCGCGATTTGGGAATGAGGCCAAGCGCAGAGCAGCCGACGATCAGCATGACGACGCCGGCAACAATCGAGAAGACTCGCTGCGCACCAATTAGTGTTGATTCAAATTGCCCGAGCCACAATCCTGCGAAACCGGCGACGGCGCCCAGAAACGTATATGTGAAGATTCGCCCGCATGTGTAGATGAGTTGACGAGTGACGGCCGCGCGCGTTGGACGCCGCGTCGCCCCGATCGTCACTGCAAATCCGCCGCACATGCCAATACAATGTGCCGAACCCAATAATGCACCGCCGAAAACGGCCAATAGTGGCGTCATTCGTCGCCCCCCCGCGGCATCAGACGCTTTGGCTCTATCCGCGCCTCGTAGGACGCATCCTTCGATGTCGCCAGTCGAATCGAGTTGCCGACCACAAAGAGGCTGCTGATCACCATCGCGCCCGCGGCGATAATCGGACTCAATAGACCGATCGCGGCAAGCGACATACCGACCGTGTTGAACGCAAACGCCCAGAACAGGTTCACGCGAATCGTCCGCACTGTTTGTCGAGCCAGTGAAATCAATTTCGGAATCGCGCCAAGATCGTCGCCGATCAGGCAAACGTCCGCCGAATCGCGTGCAATGTCCGCCCCGCAACCCATGGCGAGTCCGACGTCGGCAACGGCCAGCGCCGGGGAATCATTGATTCCGTCGCCCACCATGGCGACGACGCCGTACCGCGACTGAAGACGCGAGATTTGCTCCGCCTTTTCGTCCGGCATGAGTTCTGCGATAACGGTCGTTCCCAACAGCTCTTCGATCGCCGTTCCGCGAGACGTATGATCGCCCGTCAGCACAAGAACCTTGATGCCCTGTGCAGCCAAAGCTCCGATCGCACTCCGCGCTTCGGCGCGCAGCGATTCGCCGACTGCAAACACGGCGCGCACGCGGCCATCCCATCCAACGCAACAATTCGAGGTTCCTGCCCTTGCCAGCGACTCAATGGCGCGCCCAATTCGCTCGTTCGCAACGAGATCGCGCGCATGCATGAATGCCGGGCTTCCGAGACTCGCCTCGCCATGGACGCCGATTCCGAAAACACCTCGCCCGGGCTCAGTGCGGAGTTGACAATGCTCGATCGGCAGTACGGATTCATTTTCCGCGAAGTCGAAAATGCTGCGCGACACGACGTGCGTCGAACCCTCCGCAAGGCCGGCGGCGATCGCAATGCACATCTCGCGCTGCGTCATCCCGTCGGTCGTCATGGATTCGACATCCGCAATACCCGCCGTCAGCGTGCCGGTCTTGTCGAAACAGACAACTCGAGTCGATGCGAGCCGCTCGATGCATTCTCCGTTACGAATGAGCGAACCCATTCGAGCTGCGTGCCCAAGCGCAGCCCAGACGGCCGTCGGTGTTGCAATACCCAATGCGCAGGGACACGCGATGAGAAGCACCGCCAGCAATGTCACGATCGCCTCATCGATTCCGATGCGAAGGAACGCAACGCCGGCCGCTACGAGCGCCACCAATACGGTCAGCGCGATGAACCATGAGGCGACGCGATCTGCAAGACGCTCGTATCGGCTCTTGGCCTGTCGGGCCGCCGTCAACAGGGCCTCGATGCGACCGATCGTCGAACTGGCCCCGACGGCTGTTGCGCGAACGTGCAACGAACCGTCAAGTGCCGTCGCGCCGGCATGGACTGTTTGACCGGCCACAACGGAAACGGGCTTGCTCTCGCCCGTGACGATGCGGTTATCCACTTGCGCCTGGCCTGATTCGATGATCCCGTCCACGGCGATCCGCTGGCCCGCGGGAATAAACAGAAGATCCCCGACGCATAATTGCTCGACGGGCACCGTCTCGCGTACCCGATCACGCTCCACGATGACGGAACTCGGCAGGAGTGCATCCAGTAGGCGCACGGCGTCCGACGCACGGAGCTTGGCGACTGCTTCGAGCCATCGTCCCAACGTAACGAGCACAAGCACCATGCAGGCAGTTTCGAAATACGTTTGCCCCGTCTCTGTGATCGTCGCCGCATAGGAATAGACGTACGCAGCGCCGACGCCCAACACAATCAGCGCATCGGTCGAAGCAATACGGCGTCGCCACTGGTCGATGGAATTCGCGAGGATTGGACCACCCAGGAGAAACAGCACGGGCGTGGCGAAGAGGAGCGACGCATAGCGCATGAAACCCGTCAGCGCCGACGACACGGCTGATCCATTGTCGGCCGGCGACGCATAGATGTCTCGCCCATACAGATAGAGGCTGAAGATCATCACGCTCATGGAAAGGAATACGGCGATTCCCAATCGCGTGAGCATCCACGTCGCATGTCCCTGTTCACCGCGGGCCTGGGTAATATCTGCAGCGAACTTGCAGCCAAAGCAGCAATAGACAGGCTCGCTCTTGTTGAGTAAATGATCACTGCGCAATCGGACGGGAAGCTGACAGTAACTGCATGCCGACTCCAGTCGTTCCTTCGTTGCTGCAGTGACGGCGGAATGGCTTGCGGCGACAGTCATGATCGATTGACGAACGCGCCCGCAACGGGACGCTCGACGGGGGGCCGGCTACTTGAAGAAGACCTTGACGGCGGGCACGGCGAAATAGAACACGTACCAGATCGCGCCAATCCAGAACCCCAGCCAGATCGCGCGCACGTACCAAGGAATGCGATGCGTTTTGTACGAATGGAACTGACTGTCCTGCTCGGGGGAAGCGGTTTTCAGCGAATCAGCCATTGCTGTGATTCCTTTCATCGCCGACGCCGTGATTCAGCGCGTCCAGCTCGGCTTCCGACTCAAGCATCGTGTACTTCGGCTTTTCGATGTCGTGAAACATCCCGTTCGCAATCGCCCACGCCAGCATGCACGCCATGCCTGCGGCGATCAGGAAGTAATTGGAAATCGGAATGATCGTGAAACCGGCGCCCGTTTCCGTATTCAACGTCCGCACGAATTGAATGAGCTTCTCAATGAACCCGTAGCCGCCGGGGATCAGAATTCCGATCGCCATCACGAGGATCGTGATCCGCTTTCCGCGAGACTCGATTCGGGGAGTCATCAGACATTCTCCTCGCTGCCGGCGGCGTCCGGCGCCGCGTCAGCCTTCAACGCGGGCGGCGGGCCTTCCCCAGTCCAGTAGGGGTATTCCGGCTGCCAACTACCCAGCCATTGGATATAGGTGATGATCGACATGCCGTCGCGATTGGGATATCCGTCGTCATCAAAAAACCATCGATACGAAGGCATTACCGAAGTCGGTACCGTATAGCGCGGCTCATAGAAATGCGCGATGTGCCAGTCGTTGCTCCGCCGCGCCGCCTCCCGAATGAGATCCGGGCCGACGCGCCGCGTTCCGAAGAGCACGGGCCGCTGTAACTCGTTCTCGTATTCACTGGCATAAGAGACGGATCCCCAGCGCTGCTCCTCATTGGAAACAGGTCGAACAAACTGGCTATGGCAATGCCAACAGCCTTCGCCGACATAAATCTTGTGCCCGCGCCGCAGCGCGACGGCGTAGCTCTTCGGATCGGGTTTGCCGAAATACTCGTTGAACTTCTCAGGGAATCGCTCGGCAAGATCGACAAACTCGTGCGTCAGCCCATCCGCAGCGATCTCCTCCACGGATTGCTCAGACTCTCCGCTGTAGATCGAAATGGGGATCAACGCCATGACGACAAAGGCGAGCATGAAGAAGCCCAGACCTGCGATCAGAAAGATGCCTGATTTCGTCTCGAACATGCGATTCTGCTTCCTGCGTTATGCCAGCGCCGGCGCGCCGGCGTCGTCCTCATGTGTCGGATCGTGCTGTGTCGGCGTCGATTGCAGCGCCCCGGACTTCGACAAGCGCCATGTCATAAACACATTGGCAATGAAGAGCATCTGACCAATGATGATTGCTGTGCCCGAGATCGTGCGAATGAGCCAGAACGGCTTTGACGCCGTAATGGAATCCGACCAGGGGGCAAGGGCCTTCCAGAGGAAGCCCTGCACGAGGCCCGCCGACGTCAGATCGAAGAACATGATCAACATGCCGATGCCCGTCAGCCAGAAGTGCCAGTGATTCCAGCGCGGCCGATACCACTCGTCGACATGCATGACGCGCGGCAACAGGTACAACATCAGCCCCATGATCCAGAATCCGAAGACGCCGAACATGACCAGATGGGCGTGACCGACAACCCAATCCGTGAAGTGGATAATCCGTTGAAACGTCAACGTCGTCTGAAACGCGCACTGGAGACATGTCGTAAAGTAAAAGACCATCCCGATGTAGAACCAGCGAATCGAGAGGTTCGATCGCAGCGCGTCGCCCCGGCCGTAGATGGTTCCGAAGAAGTTGATGATGACCGTCGTCACGACCAGCTCAACGGCAATCGTCGCAATGATGGCGCCGTACTGAAGAAACATCGGAATCGGGCTGTATAGAAAATGGTGAATGCCGTTCAGCGGATAAAAGAAGGCGAGCCCCCAGAACCCGACAAGCGACAGTCCGTGACTCCAGATCGGTTTCTTCAGAATGATGGGGACGAAGTAATACATCAATCCCCAGCCCAATGGGGTCACGAACAGACCGACCAGATCGTGAATGAACAACCCGCCGATGGCGCCGGCGGCCGAACCACCGATGACATACTCGGGGAGGAAATTCCCCATGGCATAAACAAGCGGCGTCCAGATGAACGCGGCGATGAAATACCACAGGGAGACGTACATCGGCCCCTTGGTCTTCAGGATCGGCGTCAGAAAGTTAATCGCCACCAGGATCAGGCCCAGTTGCGCAACGGGATCGATCCAGACGGGCGTTTCGCCCCACTCCAACGCCTGGGCCTCGCCGAACAGTACACCGACGACTGTTGCGACAAGAATCGCCTGCCACGCGAAGAAGATGAACCAGCTCAGCCGCCGGTCCAGCACCGGATGCCGCGTCAATCGCGGCACAGCCCAGTGCAGCGCTCCCAGAAACGCATTGGCGATGAATCCGTACGCGACTCCTTGCGTGTGAACAAAGCGCCAGCGACCGGGCGACCAGAACTCAATACCGGCAAACGGATACATGTCGATGAACTGTAGCGAGTACAGAAGTCCCGCAAGCATCGCGATCAGCACGTAGGCGAGGCTGGCCGACAGAAATGCCAGCACAATCTTTTCATCGACCAGCGTTCGTGGATCGGCCGCCATGGCCGAATTCCGGATCTTGTCGTTCATGCAACTCCACTTTCCCAACGCGCAGTTTGATCAAAAATCGACGTCAACGACTTCTTCCACCGGCTGCTCCGCCGGTTCCTGCTCCGCCTTTGGTGGTGGCCCATGCAGGTAGATCGGCTCCGGTCTCTCACGCACACTCACGGCGCCTTCGAGCTTTGGCGGCCGCTGCCGAATCAAGTCTTCCACGTAGTACGCGATCGCCCAGAGATCGGCCGTCGAGACCAGTTGCTCGCCGTCGCTCGACTTGTAGTCCATGGAATCCACCCATGTCGGCATGGCAGTCCCGGAAATGCCCGCCGCGATGGAACGATACAACGTCTCTGCATCGGCGCCGGCGCGAACGAAATCACGCCTGAAATCGGGAGGAAAGATCAACTGATCCTCGGCGTTGACTTTGCCGACGGCCGAATGAAGCGTCTCGCGAAACCCGGGGAATTCAGGTGAATCCAACTGCCGGCGATACACGTTGATCTGATCCCCCGACACATAGGCCGGATGGCACGACCAGCATTGTGAATAGGCGTGATAGATCACTTCACCACGCGCAATCGCCGCAGACTTGTCCTGATCGTAGCTATACGGATTGCCGACGATGGGAATTGGCTCCCCCACCTGCTGATCCTTCCATTTGGGGGAAAACGTCTTCATATAGGCGACCAGTGCGACGACCGTGTGATCGGACAACTGACCGAACCCGGGCATCGCCGAGCCCTTCAGTCCCTGCCGAATGGTGCGCTTCATGTCCTCATCAAGCGGAAGTTGTCCGGATCGCGCGGACGTGAATTTGAACTTGGCCAATTGAAAATTGCGAGGCTTCGGATGGAGGAATTTCGCGGCATCGCCGTTGCCGTCACCCTCGGCGCCGTGGCAACCGATGCAGTGCGTTTCATAGGCCTCGCGACCTTCCTGGAGCTGTCGCGTCGCAAGCTTCCGCTTGGCGCCGTCCAGATCGGGACGGCCGTATTCACCGTCGGCCTGATCGTAGCATCCGGCATTTCCAACCAACGCGACCACGCACAGAAACAGCATCCATCGTCGTGACGAAATCGCTCGAATCCGATCCGGAATCGCTCGGCACATCCTTGTCGCATTCACGTCGCGGACCTTTCTCGAGAATAGGAAGGAGGCACGAACCGGCCCCATTGATCGACGGCGAGCATCGCCCAGCCAAATATCAGATGCGTGAAGGCAGCGACATACCAGGGCACTTGATCGACAATCCAGCTTCCGCCGATCAGCATCGGTTGCAGCCACGACAGCACGCCGTAAAAGTTGACGATCCAGACACCGAGTCCGAGGATCGTCGCGACAACGAATCGCAGGGCCAGGCCCGACTTGTCAAAGAACCGGCTGAGAATCATGTGAAACGGAATGCCGCCGATCATTCCCGTGCCCAGATAAAGACAACAGCCCGCCGCAAGGGCGAATCCACTTGTCATTTCAAGCGCCGTCTCGCCCATGGGAAATGTGAGGTATACACGTATCAACTCTAGCGGGTGTTTGCCGAACATGGCGGCGCCGATGACGTTGGCGATCAGGCTCACAGATGCCGCAATCAGTCCGAGCACCATGCCGGCGAGAACGTGGTACGTCGTGTAATAGCCGGACGGCGTCCAGTCGTTTGCCGTGCCTGACGCAGCCAACTCGCCCTCCAAGTGAGCGATTTGCTTCCTCAGCCGTTCAAGTTCCGCGCGCTTGTTGGTGATTTCGTTGGTGTCCATGAGTTGACAAATCAAGAAGAACCAGGGCAAGTTCCCGTACGCAGACAACCTTAGCGTTTTATCGGGATATCTTGCGCAATTCGTGTGCGGAGGACAAGGTGATCTCTCAAGAAAATTCCGGTTTCGCGGGAATTCTTGATCAACACGATCTCGCGCCGATACATCGCTTCGGAATGTGGCCGTCGTTTGCAGCGTCATGGCCCTGGTAAACTGGCAAGGCAGAACTCCGGAACAAGTCGAACCCGGCCGATGGTTAGGATACGATGCAACGATGGAGAGACTTCAACAGAAAGGTAGCGGATCGATGCAGGCGCGCGACTCTGCCGGAGAATCGGAAATAACTCGTTCGGCATCGGAGGCGATCGGCGCACCGGCTGCGTCAGATCATGCAACAACGAAGCCTGAGAATACGAGTCAGCCGTCGCCGATGAAGTGGTCGCGCAACGACACCAACTTCTGGCTCGACGCCACGCTGCTCATCCTGTTTCTTTCGATCCTCGTCCTGACGGCGATAACGCAATACGTATTTCCTGCAGCGAGTGACGCCGCCAATTGTTCGTTATTCGGATGGGATTTGGACGAATGGCGACTCGCGCAATCCGTCAGCATTGCCGCCTTCGCGCTGCTCGTTGTGATTCACCTGGTGCTTCACTGGACGTGGGTCATGGGAGTCATCGCCGGAAGGTTTTCTCGCCATCTGGGACGACGCATCCGGGTCGTTGAACCCATGACAACACTCTATGGCGTCGCATTCCTGACGTTCTGCCTTGCGCTGATCGGCGCTGCCGTCGTGATCGCCGAACTTCAATTGGTCGAATAACGCCTGCGCTCGCGCGAGACGGCACGACCAGCCTATTGCGCGAGCAGGGCCGAAACCATGCCACTGAGATCGTTGTTGTCCAGACTGTTGTCGGCGCTGAAATCGCCCGCACACGTCTGCTCAAACGTCGCACTACCGAGAAGCGCCGTCACGAACGTCTGGACATCATTTCCGTTGATCAAACCGTCGTCGTTCATGTCGCCAGTCGCCGGCGGACACGGTGGCGAGCACTCCACGGATTCAACGCGGAAATCGTCGATCGCCGCTTCGACAACGGAACCATCACCAAGATCGCCCGCACGGAATCGAACGCGCGCATTCGGACTCGGCAACACGAAGTCGCTGACGACGAACTGCTTGAAGAACCACCCGCCGCCGCTTTCCGGCGTCGACGGGCCGACCTCTTCCACTTCCGTCCAGTTGGTGCTGCCGTCCGCCGAGACTTCGACAAACATGCTGTCCTGGTTCGCACTGGCCCCTTGGTTGTTGGAGAACCATCGCCAATAGCTCACGATCACATTCTCCGCCGTTGCATCGAATGGCGGCGAAATCAGCGTTGTCGCACCACCGTCGATGTCCTCTGCCCCGACAGAACCACCCACAACGCCCTGACCGGTCACGAAGCACTGCGTTCCAGGATCGGCCGTGAAGTCATCCTCTGGCTGCGCCGCCGTTCCATTGGGATCCACGCGCGTCCATATTCCTTTCGTGGCCGTGTCCGCCGGATCACCGACGATCCATCCCTGATCGGATTCGAAGTCATCCTCAAAGACAACCGCCTGCGAGTCGATCACAACGCCGATGAAAGGTGCTATCGGGGCCGTCGCCGGACCGCGCCACGTGTAGCCGTTCGGCGTTTCGCCACTGAAGAAGTAACTGAGCGTGGACGTGCATTCGAGATCCGACGGAAATATCGCCGTGAACTCGTTTGGCCCCGTCGGGCTGAGATCCGTCACGACATAGCCGCCGCCGGTATCCAGATGAAACTTGATGCTGTTGTTCACGAGGCTGCTGCCGCCGTTGATTGTCACTTGAACGCGAATCGACTGATTGCTCGATGCGATCGTGTCCGGCAGGCCATCTGGATAGGAGAATTCGAGTTCCGGATCGCCGAGCCCCCAGACGAACAGCCCCTTCTCAAGATCACTGCCGATGACGATGCCACTCGCGAAATAGGGATACGTGCTCCACAGCCCGTTGAATTCCGGCTGATCGTCTTCCGGATACGTGTCAAAAAAGGCCATCTCCGTCGGCACCGCCGGATTGGTTGCATCGTAGATGCGAATTCCGCTTCGATAATTCGACTCGAAGATGCGATCGACATCTGTGTAGAGATTGTGATCGATCGCGCTTGAACCGTTCGTGAACGTGCCGATCTGCGTTGGGGAGGCGAGATCGGAAATATCGATCACGCGCGTCGTCGTCGGAGTGCCGAATGTGATCTCGTCGAGTTCGTCATTGACGTAGAGATACTGTTCGTCCGTCGAGATCCATCCCTGATGCGAAAAGACAGGCGTCGAGTATTGAAAGAACGCGATCTCCGTAATGTTGCCCTTGTCTGTGACGTCCAGGATGTTGACGCCCGCATTCCCTCCGTTGGAGGCACTTTCACTGAATGTGAAGGCGACTTCTCGACCGGCAAAGGCGCCCGTCGTCATCGTGACGATCTGTGCATCGTGCACGTATCGATCATTCCATTGCGCGACGAGAACCGGCGACGCAGGATTCACGTTCAGATCGTAGATGCGAAGTCCGATGACGCTGCTGCCACCGCCCACGCGATAGAGATATCCGCTGCTCTCGTTGATCGCGACATTGTGTGTATCCGTGGTTCCTCCGGCCGAAATCGTATTCACCAACGTGACGTTTCCATTGTCAACGTCACTGAGATCGGAAACCTGGATGCCGCCGCCCCCTTCACTAACGGCATAGGCGAAAGTGCCGTATACCTTGACATCGCGCCACAAGCTGGTCGGCCCCGTGATATGGCCGACGAGGATCGGATCCGTCGGCAGCGTCACTTCGACAACGGCGGTACCGGCCGACGTGCCGATGATCGCATATTCCCGACCGGAAGGAGACGTATATCCCCAGCAGTCATTCCCGGATACAGCACTTGCGCTCAGCATTTGAAGCGGAACCCATCCCAGGAGGTGCATGCCACTGGACTGAAAGTCGACGACGGGCCCGGCGCCACGTGTCGACGAATTACCTTCGCCCATCACGAACGGCGGCTGCTGATCCTCAAGGATCCGATAGTCCTCGTGTGCGAAAGTGGAAGTTTGCAGACTGAGAATCAATGTGACCGACAACGGACCGATGACCGTCAACCGGTTGAACGAACGACCAAATTTCATATACCCTACCCCGTTCCATACCCTGTAGATCCCGATAACGGCGATATTGCATCACCAACGGGATCGTGATCCTGACTGACTCCACCGGATCCGGAGTATAACAGATTCGGAAGCATTGTCGGACAGATCTATCGCAAATCAACGATCCGGGCTGATGAAATGCCATTCCACGGCTGAAATCGGGGTCGATAAGTGGATGCCGAATCGTCCGTCATCAAATTAAGACACAAGTTGATTCAAGCCGCATATGGATCGAATGTAGGAAGGTCGTCGATGCGGCCATCGAGCGGTTCGGCACCAGATTCCTCGGCCACATAACTTAGGAACAAGACTCAAGGCACCATGACGCGTCGGTAACTCCGCGCCAATCGATCGAGCTCATTTCTCCACGAGAATTCGGCGGCAATGTACTTGGCCCCGTCCTTATTTGGCCCCTCGGCGCCAACCAACTCGGCAAGACACGTCGCGGCACTGTCAACGTCGCGCGCCAATCGCGTGTGCGGAAACGACTCGCTGTAGATGACATGCCTCCCGCGTGCCACGGCTTCCAGCACCCTCGCGGAGACGCTGTCATGCTCACAGATGCGAATAAGAACCGTCACTTTCCGGTAGAGTGCGTCCATGTCCTTTACTTCGCCGAGAAATCTCATGTTGCCCGGACACGCCCCCGCATCGCGACCGTCATTGGCGACGACGTAGAACGGAATCGTCGGATGCGCTTCGGCGAGCTTCTTGATGATGTCAATTCGATAGAAGGATTCAGCGCCGACAGGCAGATACGTCATGACGGCGGGATCATCCGGCAAGTCGCTGACCTGCCCCGACACGCTTCTCGGCAGAAGCCGCACAACTTCCGTGTCGACGCCCAGCTGTTTCAATTCCGCCGCCAACTCGGGGCTGTCCGCCAGGTGGAGAGCGATGTGATCGAACAATTCGGCGGGCGCCCGTCCGTGCGCATCCATATGCTCGCGCAAACGAAGCACATCACTGCCGATCCAGTGGACGATCACGGGCACACGGCGCGCTCGGGCGATTC
Organism: Phycisphaerae bacterium; assembly: GCA_029259995.1. GTDB lineage: Bacteria > Planctomycetota > Phycisphaerae > UBA1845 > UTPLA1 > ECT2AJA-110-A. The sequence continues at coordinate 8,935 of JAJDEC010000165.1, read as the reverse complement.
GAAAAAACTGCAACGTGTTCTTGGAACGAACATCCAACATCAGCTGATGCACGATGTGCGATCGCCGCCAGCGCAGCCGATTCCGCCAATCGAACCGCCCCGGATTCTGCATGGCCTTCGTCGCCCCCATCGTCGCGATCCCGGCGTCCGGCAGCACATCTCCCAGCATGCGCACCCATCGGGGCGATCCACGAAGCAGGATTCTCAGTCGACGCCTCATGATTCGACGACGCGCTCCGACTTTAACCGCTGACGCACGACGACGGCCGGATTCCCAATGGCGACGCAATCCGGCGGGATCTCTCCCATGGCCGTCGACGTCGTCCCCAGCCATGTTCGATCTCCGATGCGAGTCGCCGGCAGCACAACGGAATTCAATCCGATCGCACATCGCGCGCCGATGACAACCGGCCCGCAGATCAACGCCTGATCCTCAAGCGGCGCATAGCTCGTAAACACATATGGATGCGAGTCTGCATCATCGTCAAGATTGCGATAGTGATGTGACAATGAGAAAACACGAGCGCCCGATCCGATACCACTGTTGTCGCCGACATCAAGGCCTCCGTGTCCGAGGAGATAGGCGAACGGTGATACATGGACCCCGCGACCGATCCGAATTTCTCCGATGGCCCCTGAAAACGCGCCATTCCGCTTGTGATGGACCTTGCGCCCCGCCTCTTTGGCAGGCCCCGCAAGCAGGCTGACATATCGATCAATGCACGTCCGATCGCCAATCGAAATGTGCTCCGGATTCACAACGTGCACGCCAGCGCAAATCGTCACGCGATCCCCGAGGAACTTCATGCGCTTCTTATAGTATCGATATCGAAGGCGATTCCCGAGCTGGCCGGGCCAATGATGCACCAGCAGCGACCAGAACGTCGGAATCAACCCGAAAAGAACTTGAATTCCAAGCGGCACTTTCGATCGCATGGCAGCATTCCCGATGACCTTCGCCGTTCCCCTTCCTGTTCTGTCACAGACGAATCGGCATCGTAGCCACACGGCCAACAATCTACAATCGGCCCGTTGATTTCAACTGTCAACGATGCCACCACGAGCGCATCCTGTCCGATCGATTCGCCCATTTGACTCAAGGCGTTCGAGCGGTCACCGAAACATCCATCGGTCAAACGTCGAGATGTGTGCCTGCAGCGTCCGCGTCGGGTATATTCACGCCGCGCCGACGTCACGAGCGACCGTCGTCGAACGCCGGACTCGAGACGCCAACCCAATGCGCGGATTCGCCAGATGGCCAGTGAGATCGAAATCAGCAAGCGTCTCGTCCTGGTCAACTCGATCAGTTCCGTCGTCGCGCGCGTGCTGAATGTCGGCGTTCTTGTATGGCTCCAGCAATACCTTCTCGATCGAATCTCGGCCGACGAATACAGCATCTATCCAGTCGTCATGTCGATCATGGTATTCGTCCCACTCGCGACATCGATACTGACGTCGGGGATCAGCCGATACGCGGTCGAGGCGAAGGCGACCGGCGACACGCAACGCGTGACAACAATCGTATCGACGATGGCGCCCCTGTTGTGCGCCGCGAGCATCATCATTCTCATCGTCGGATCGCTGTTCGTCTGGAAAATCGATGAGATTCTGACAATCGCTGACGATCGTGTTGACGACGCCCGAATCATGCTGGGACTCCTTGTCGTTTCCACGGCCATACGCCTCCCGCTCGTCCCATTCAGCGCCGGATTCTTCATTCGCCAGAAGATGGTCCTCGCCAACATGATCCGCGTCGGAGCGGAATTCGCCCGAATCGGAATCCTGTTCTGGTTGCTCTTCGGCGTCTCAACGCGCGTCATCTGGGTCGTCGTCGCCGCCGTCATCTCCGATTCCATTCGCGGACTGATCATGATGCGAATCTCCCATCGCCTTGTGCCTGAACTTCGTTTCAGTGCCGCCTCAATTCGATGGAACATGGCGCGCGAACTCGTTTCCTTCGGCGCCTGGCGCTTCGTCAGTCAGCTGGCGGACCGACTGCGTTCCAGCGCCGATGTCATCATCCTCAATAAGCTTGCCTCACCGATCGATGTCACCAGTTATCACATCGGTTCGCTGCCCAGGAAACAACTCGGCGACGCCATCGGACAGGCATCCATGGCCATTCTGCCGCCTATGACTGCCATGCATGCGCAGGGCAAGTCCACCGATCTCAAGAGCGTCTACATCCGCGGCGGCCGCATCGCGCTGTGGATATCGCTTATCGTCGCCCTGCCCGCCATGGTGTTTCATCAGGAAATCATCCATCTCTACTTACACGGAAAATACCAGGGCGCCGGCGTCGTCATGGTGCTGCTGCTCGCAGCGTTTCCGATCGGCTACGGCCACATCATGCTGCCGCGACTCGTCACTGCGACGGCCGAAATCAAACCCTTCGCCAAGCGCACAGTCGCGGCACAGATCGTCAACGTGCTTCTCACGTTGTGCCTTGTCGGATACTTCAAATTGGGAGCGATGGGCTCGGCCTTATCGACGCTGATCGTCAGCGCTGTCTTGACACCCATCCTGATCTGGCCGCTCGGCTTCAAGATGGCCAATCTCCGATTCAGTGAATGGCGAAAGCTCACACTCTGGCCGGGACTGTCGCCGGCCCTGGCGGGTCTTTTGACATGGTCTGGAATCCGGATGTGGTACACGCCGGAAACGTGGTTGTCGTTGGGCCTCGCGTGCGTTGCCGGTATGATCCCCTATACTCTCGTCTTGTTGATTGTCGCCATGCGGAAAGACGATCGCGCCGACCTGTCCCGCGCCGTCGCCATGTTTCGCCGATGGATGCGCATCGCTCCGAATTCGCCGGATTGAGCCGTCGACCGATCAACAGACCAAATGTCAAAACGCCGAAGGCCCCGCAATGTTAGCAGCATGATACGAGCCATCCGACAACACCGCCTTCGAATAGAACGATGGATCAAGTCGCTCAGATACGACTGGAACGCAATCAATGTCGGCGTGATCGTGTCGACAGGCCGAACAGGCACGAATTTCGTAGAGTCGCTCTTCTCGGCGATCCTGCGCGACGTCGACGCCCGTCACGAACCGCGCCCCGACTTATTCACGCTTGGAACCGCCCGCATGCGCGGCGACATCACAGACGAACAGGCCAACATCGCGTTTCGCGATCAACGACTCGACATATGCGAAGAACTCCATAAAGCGAAGCGGACGCACTACGTCGAGGCGAATAACAACATTGCCTACCTGCTCCCACAGGTTCGCCACTGTTGGCCTCACGCAAAGATCATTCATCTTGTGCGAGACGGCAGAGATTTCGTGCGTTCATCCTATTCCAAGAAAGTCGTTTCGAAGCATTCCAATGACCTGACAGCACTCTTCATGACGGATGACGACAAACGCACGCGACTGCAGGCGAGCGACCTGCCGGGCGATCCGTATTGCACATCATGGCCGACCATGTCCCGATTCGAGCGAATCTGCTGGTATTGGGCCATGAAGGACGCGCAGATCATCGACTCACTCGCCGACCGCGAGAAGACGCTCACCATCAAGTTCGAACGACTGTTCGATCCCGATACTGGCACAGCGTGTGTCCTGGAAATGCTGGAATTCCTCGATATGTCCGATCGACTCCGTGTCAAGGCGTCAGACATCGCAGTTCACATGAAACGCCGCGTGAACAAGACGGATGAATACCTGCTTCCCGTGTCCGATCGTTGGACTGCCGAACAAAAGAAGCAGTTCGATCGCATCGCAGGCGCGCACATGCAACGAATGGGGTACTCCGCCTGACAGGCCAATCAAGAGATTTCTATTTCCGCTGAAAGGCCACCGCACAGCAGATTCTCGTATCCCTCGATCCGCACCGTGCAATCGTCGTGGATTCCGGAACTCAGGGAGTCTCGCCCATCGCAAACAGGGCCGACATCGATTGGAGTCGTCGATGATTTGCCCCTGCAACAAGCAACCTAGACGGGATCTGAACACGCGCGCATGGGCAACAACGCCAGAATTGTCGTGAGCAGCGTCTTCCGATCGATTGGCTTGGTTGCGAAATCATCACAACCGGCGTTGATGCACTTCTGCTTGTCACCTTGCATCGCGTGCGCCGTCAGTGCGACAACTCGACCAGCATAGCCCTTCTTTCGCAAGACACTCGTCGCCTGGTAACCGTCCATCACGGGCATCTGCATATCCATCAGGACGACGTCGAATGGTTGATCGTCGGCGAATGCAGACATACACGCCTCAACAGCCTCGTGGCCGTTCTCCACGGCATGCACAATCGCGCCGGCCTTGCGCAGGATGTGTGTGATTAAGCGCTGACTATCAGGACTGTCTTCAGCCAGTAGGATACGCGCGCCGCCCAGATCGTCCGCGACGATGTCAACACTTTCTGCCCGAGGCGCCGCCTCAACCTGTACTTCCGGACAATTGATGAGCGTCGCCCCGTCAATCGGCCCGGATGCAACCTGGACGCGAAACGAGCTGCCAAGTCCCAACGTACTCGTCACTGTCACATCGCCGCCGAGCAAATTCGCCAATCGTCGACTGATCATCAATCCCAGCCCCGTGCCGCCGTACATACGCGTCGTTGAGCCGTCGGCCTGACTGAACGGCATGAACAGTGCCTTCAGCTGGTCGGGGGAGATGCCGATCCCCGTATCAACGACATCGAACTCCATCATCGGCTTCCGACGAGCCGATTCGTCGTTGGATTTTCCGTCGAGGAACCGTGCCGTCAGGTGCACGGCGCCGGACTCAGTAAACTTGATTGCGTTTCCGACGAGATTGACAAGGATCTGCCTGAGTCGCATCGGATCACACTGGATGACCTTGGGAATCGGGCCATCAAAACAGTAGTCGAAAACGACGGACTTCGAATGCGCGCGTTCAGCCATGAGCGAATGCACATCGGAAATCAACTGTGTTGGCGAGCAGGCGATTCGCTCAACCTCGACTTTGCCAGCCTCGATTTTCGAGATATCGAGTATGTCGTTGATCAGTTGCAGGAGATGCGCGCCGTTGCGCCGAATCGTTTGAACTGTCTCTTCACGCTCTGCGACGGATTGGCTGGGCTCAAGCAGCGTTTCTGCGAATCCGAGGATCGCGGTCATGGGGGTTCGGATTTCGTGACTCATGTTGGCCAGGAATTCGCTCTTGGCGTCGTTTGCGGATTCCGCCTGCCGTCGCGAATCCATCAGTCGTCGTTCATACTCAATCTGATCATTGATGATTTCGGAATAGAGGATGATGCCGCCGATTGTATTTTCGGAGGTATGCCAAGGCCGCACCTGCCAGCGCAGCCACAACTCGCTCCCATCCTCTTGCTCAAAACAATCGCGATCCGCGAGGATCGTCTCACCTGACATCGCACGCCGATGGGCCTCTTTCCAACGCTCCGGGACCGAAGGGAACAGTTCGTAGTGATGACGGCCGATGATGTCTTTCTCGGCGATATTGTACTGCTGATACCAACCGGCACTTGCGTGCATGTACCTGAAGTCCGTATCAAACATGGCAATGGCGGCGGGCGAGTGTTCAATGAACAAACGGAGGTTCTGCTGGAACGCAATCAGCTCTCGATCCTTTTGCAATCGCTGCGTCACATCGCGAGCGGCCCCATACACGATGCCGTTGGACTTTCTCGAATGCCATTCCAGATGTCGATATTCGCCGGTTGAATCGACGCATCGATTAACGATCCTCGCAATCTCCCCTCCGTCTTCCAGTTCAACGATCGCGGAGATCGTAGGTTCTCGATCGTCCGGATGAAGGATTGGGATCAGGGACTGGCCGATCAAATCGTCGACCGGCTTATCGAGGAGAAGACTCCATGCGGTGTTCAGCTTGAGGAATTGACTCTCGGCGTCAAGCATGCACAGGAGTTCCGGCGTCGTTCCGAGAAACCCCTGAAGCTCGCTGACGACCATGTCTAATCGACGACGTTGCGTCGCGTTCCGATCCAATGCCGTTGAAAAACCACAAAGTGACAACAACAACAGTCCAATGACAGCCGGTCGCCCCGCGGCAATCAACCGCTTCATACGCGTTTCATGAAAAAGCCATTGCTCCGGAACCGAAACCATGACCTGGATCCCGCCATGGTCCAGCGTTTCCATGCCCTCGGCCCGAAACAGGCCGTGATACGTCTCGCCGCGCTTGACCATCAAGTGAGTGGCGTCGCCACGCGCAAGCGGAGTGACGATGGCTGCAAGCGCGGTTCGTGGCACTGTCGGTACCTCGATCTTGCCGTTGACGCCCTCGTCGAAGTAACCACCCAGATCTGTGACGAACTCGACGGAGCCGGCCCCGCCGGCGATCTGATAACTCTCAAGCATCGAAGACAGTCGCTCGAATCGCAATCGAGTACTGACGAGCCCCACCTGCGTGTCGAACCCGTTCGTGACGGGAACGGAATGTGCAACCGACAACCCACTCGAATCGAATAGCGCAGGAGTGATATCGCACTGCGTCTGAAACTCCAGAACGTCGCGCCGAGTCTTGTTTCGGATGCATGACATGATGATGTCGCGATCCTTGAAGTCCCGAGACACAACGCGATGAATCCGCTCCGGGTCAATGGCTGAACCGTCCGCATAGATCGTATTGATGGCCCGGATTTCGCCCTTGCAGTCGAACAGCGCGATCGCGTCAATCTCGGTCGCGTTCCGAATCGAGCGATTGCATATCTGTGTAAGGCGAGCGTCATCATTCGTCGACAACGCATCGATCACATCCTGTGACTTCGCGAGTATCCGTCCCCGCTCCATGGCCGGCGCGACAACTCGCTGAATATCGGATACGATGACCTGACCAGTGTGCCGAACGAACTCGTTGGCGGCGGACTCCGCGCTACTCTCGACGTCTTCCCGCGTCGCCCGATAGCCAGCGACAACCAGGAAGAGGGCGCCGGCAATCGCGAAACTCGGAATCGCTATCCGAAGCAATATTCCAGCACGACCAGGTGGTTTCAGTTGAGTTTCCATTCGCAGGTTCGACACGACGCGATTTGCCCCGATTCGATTTCTTTGAACTCGGTCCGCTCAGCCAAAGAAGATGACAGTTCTGACCCAACGTAGAATCGGTAGTCGACTCCTGCGGAATTAGACATCGCAGACACATCTTTGGAGAAGCGGGTCATTCAACGTCAAATGCAGCTCAATCACCTAAGTAGTTCCTGCATGAAAATCGTAAGCGGCGCCAACGGGAACAATGAGCCGGCACACCAAGGTCCGATCTCGATCACTCGTACTCGTCGGGGATTCGCGACATCTGTCGGGACCGCGACGCCTCCCGAAACGCAACGGAAGATCTGCCGCTCGGCATGCGAGAAGGAACGCATCGTTGATTCGGATTGTCCGATCGGGGCCATACCGGTTCCGAATGACGCAGGCCGCTCGCGCGCTTTTAGTTGCAAATGCAGTCGCTCCGGCCGACCTCAAACAGGCGGGCACGAGGATCCAATCCCCATGGCCTTTCGGCGTGCGTATCGAGACACCGCATGTGGTACGGCGTGTTAGTGATCGTTGAATTCGCTCGAGGTTCCAGGCCGAGGGACTTGTTTCGCGCGCGTCGCTGCGAGTCACTCAACGGCGTACCCGCCGACATGCGTTTGCAATATCCCGGCGACGATTTACGCTGGCGTCAGTGAACGGCTCGGCTGGGCAAATCGACTCTCGACGAAGTCGGCGCGCAGTTCGATTTCGCCGGCGCACGCAGCCAACAGGACCCGACAACGCTATGTCCAAGAATCTCGAACATGATATCCAGTTGCTGACCGCGATCCTGACGGACGTACTCGAGCGGCTTGGCCCCAAAGGACATACTCAGAGTTTTGAGCACCTCTTGCGAGTTTGCCGCGAAGGCGAAACGAGCGGATTCGTCGAAGCCCGAGAGAAAATAGCAGGCCTCTCGCTGGATGACATACGCGAACTGATCAAGTCGCTCACGTTGCGATTCCATCTGAGGAATCAGGCGGAAAAAGTCGCGATCGTGAGGATCAATCGTCGCCGGCAGCGTGAAGCCACGGCGTATCAGCCGCGCAGGGATTCCGTCTCCGAGTCAGTCTCGAAGCTCAAATCGCGCGGCGCGTCACTCGAAGATCTGCAATCCATTCTGAATCGGCTCGATATTCAACCGACATTGACGGCCCATCCGACCGAGTCCCGCCGCCGCACGCTCTTGCTCAAACAACGCGATATCGCCGGAGGCCTGTTGTCCCTGAGCGAACAATCGCACGACGCAGCCGGCCGACGACGAATCGAGGACTCGATACGCCAACACGTACTGCTTCTTTACGGTACAGACGAAGTGCGCATCGAACGGCTCAGCGTTCCCGAGGAAATAGAAGGCTCCCTCTACTTCCTGACGACCGCAATCTGGAGCGCCATCCCGCGCGTTTTGCGGGATGTCGAGGACGCAGTCGAAGAATACTATGGAGAGTGCCTGCAGGCGCCGGACTTGATCCGATACCGCACATGGATCGGCGGCGATCGTGACGGCAATCCCCTCGTCACGCCAGAGATTACGCAACAGAGTCTCCAGTTGCATCGTCGAATCGTCATTGAACGATACCTGGATCGTCTCTCGCAACTGTCGCAGCTCCTCAGCCTTTCCGATCGCCGAATACAGGTGCCGCCGGAATTGACGGATTCAGTCCGACAGGACCAACTCACGGATCAAGTGTCGGAAGAGTCCATGACGCGCCTGCGTCACGAACCGTTCCGCCTCAAGCTCCTCCAGATGCGAAGCCGGCTCGAAGCAGCCGTCACGGATTTCCACGCCTATCGCGCAAGCGAATTCGTCAGCGACCTGACGCTGCTCGCCGACAGCCTTCGCAAAATGAAACTGAATGAGATCGTCCATTCCAGCAGATTGTCAGATGTTCTGATTCAGGCCAGGGTCTTCGGATTCCATCTCGCCACGATGGACATTCGACAGCACAGCGCCGTCCACGAAC
>JAJDEC010000164.1 GCA_029259995.1 Phycisphaerae bacterium | reverse complement strand
GCTGACCGCGACGGGCGGCGTGGTCAGCGACGGCGCTGCCCATACCGCCGGCGCCGATGATGATGGTGTCGCAGGCTCGCATTTGCAGGACTCTAATGATTCGACGCGAGTTTCGCCAAGGTGTGAGTGTACTCCGCGACGCGACAACGCACAGAGCCGCGACCGTCAAGGGAGTCGGTCGAGGGATGTGTGCCCGTGACGGCAATTCATCGCCAAGGGAAATTGATCGGAATGCACGGGTCTCTGTATGCGTTCAATTGCGCGCCAAACCGACATCACGCGCCCACTTCCTGACGGTCGTGGTTCGGGACGGGGCGGACGCTACCAGTCGAGTTGGACGATCAGGTCGGGGCGGAGCCAGCGGGAGGTGTTTTCTGTTGCGACGAGGCACCACGTGTCGGGCGTGTTTCGTTTCCTGATGTTGTGATAATAGTACACGCGGTATCCGTCGTCGGGTGTGAACGCGGCGTTGTACCAGCCTCGCGCGAGTTCGGCCTCGCTGATGGCGTCGTCGCTCTGCTCGTACTCGCAGGACTGATGTGCGAGCCTCCAATGTTCCGACATCTCGTAGGCGCAGAAGCAGCCTGTTGGTGTGATCAACTGTACCCACGGATGGCCGACGGTGTCCGACTTCCAGTCCCACTCGGGAATCCGGATCTCCTTTCCTTCGAAGGTCAGCGACTCCACGCGTCCCAGGCAGACGCGGCAATGGAAGGGCTGGTAGGAGAACTCCAGCGTCCAGCCGTTGGCCGTTGTTGTCGTGTGCGTTCGATGGACGAAATAGGCGTAGAATCCGACGCCGATCAGGAGCAGGAAAATACCGACGGTATGTCGTTTTCTCCATTTCACGACGGGGCCCTCGAAGGTTCGCTGATTTGAAGAACGGGCGGGTAAGTCGTGGTTCACGCTCGGGGTGTGCATGAGCGGATCGATGCGATGTGTCACGTCTTGCGCGAAGGGATTCTCAAGCGAATTCGGCAGGGTTGTTCGAATTGGCACTGCTGCCACATCACTGGCGGCGCCGGGGTCTCAGACTTGAGATTAAGGACTACAGAACTGCGTCTGCGTCAATTCAGCGGGTTGTGGACTTGGGCGAGGCTCGGCTTGGCGGGAAGGGATTCCCGCGAGGATGGGTGCGAGAGAGGATTCTCGCACCAGCGGTACTGCTTGAGCGCAATGGCGCCCTACGCATGCCGACCTTAAGGGTCGGCATGGCACCCAGCCGGAGCGCAGCGGCACCCGCGCGCCCACTTCCTGAGGGTCGTGGCTCGGAGTGGTGGGCACGGCCCACCCTACAGTTTCAGATTTGGATCGCGGTTCTCGAGCTCCATGCGCCGCAATCGATAGCTCATGTCTTCCGCAATCGCCCGGTTGGCGTTGATCAAGTCAGCGACGATGCCAGTGAGGAACATCTGGAAGCCGGCGAGCAGGAGGATGGCTGCGAGAATGAGGGATTGGTTGTGGTCCTTCGGCAATTCGCCATGATTGTCCACGAGCCAGATCCAGATGAAGCGGAGACCGATCATGAAGCCGACACCGAACGTGATGAGTCCCGCCGTGCTGAAGATCTTCATCGCGCGATAGGATGAATACACGCGCAGCATGATGCCGCCGGAACGCGTGACGAAGACCCAGAAGTTGGAGAAGAGGCGGCTTTCGCGGAGCTTCTCATTTGTTCGGATGGGGACGGATACGGTCACGATGCGCTTGCGGCCGGCCTGGATGACGTGGTCGACCGTGTGGTCGAAGTCCGTCGAGTAGGCGACGCGCATGGCGGCTTCGCGCGTGTAGGCCTTGAAACCGCTGGGGACGTCGGGGACTTCGAGGTTGGCGAGTCGGCTCACGACGCGGCTGCCGGTGCGTTGCAGGAATTTCTTGAGCGGCGAAAAGTGTTCGACTTTGTCCGGCTCGCGATCGCCGATGACGAGATCGGCGCGGCCTTCAAGGATCGGCTTGACGAGCGTCGGGATGTCGCCGCCGTAGTACTGGTTGTCGCCGTCCGTGTTGATGATGATGTCAGCGCCGTGGCGCAGACAGAAGTCCATGCCCGCGGCGAAAGCGTGGCCCAAACCTCGATTGCCGGGAAACTTGATGATGTGATCGACGCCGTTCTCCTTCGCGACTTCAATCGTGCGATCGGTGCAACCGTCGTCGATGATGACGACTTCGACGACGTCGATACCGGGGATCTCACGGGGGATATCCTGGAGCGTGGCGGGGAGCGTGCCTTCCTCGTTGAGGCACGGTATCTGGATCATCAGCTTCATCGCGTTCCTTCCTGCAATCGGCCGGGCCCGCCATCGTCGCGTTCCATGCGAGGGGCGAATCCACCCGGTTAAGGGGGTAGTGTGCCAAGGGGGGGCGGGTTGGGCAACTTTTGCAATTGGTGAATTGGGGAATTGTGATTTGGTGATTTGCGTTGGTCCGGATGCGTTTCGACGTGTTGTAGGGGCCGATGTTCGGACCGTCTGCCGGAATGGCTCTGAGTATTCCGTCTTAGATGCGCCATTGGCTGCCGTAAATCAACGACCTTGCGACACGCAGAGTCATCTCGCTGAACGTTCAACCCGCGGTTCGGCGGAGAGACGTGCGCTCGTTCCGAGCCACGACCGTCAGGGAGTGGGCGCGCGATGCGTCCTTGACGAAAGGCATCTACGCAATGGGTTGCGCTGCAGTTCCGAACGGCTTCCTGTTGCACTGAGTCATTGTGACAAACTGACATCGCGCGACCGACTCCCTGACGGTCGCGGCTCTGAACGTTGTCGCAGCTTTCTCCGCATCGTTGCAGTCAAAACGAATTCGATCATCGTGACCCCTGAGATTCCTTCGGCGTTTGGGCACTCGGCGAGTCTGGTCGTTTCTCTGTTTTCGATCATCGTGACCCCACCCTTTGCTGCGCAAAGGATGGGCCACCCGGCTTCTTGCCCTGCTCACGCGCGTGGTGGGCACGGCCCACCCTACGACGGGATTTCAATAGATACCGCGGGGGATTCGGCGGGGGGAGCCGCCCCATTGGATCGGATCCTGCTGGTAGAAGTCGCGGAGGAGTTCGTAGAGATCGGGGTGGAAGCGCTGGAGCAGCGGGGCCTGTTCGAAGAAGTGTTCCGAGGCGACGGCGAAGAATTCGGCGGGGTTCG
>JAJDEC010000163.1 GCA_029259995.1 Phycisphaerae bacterium | reverse complement strand
GGCGCCGGCGGCATGGAGTCGCATCGCGACGCGATTCCGCCGCACGTACGGGCGTTCAATTCGTCCTATCTGCTGGTTCCGGGGGAAGCGAAACCCCGTGCGCGTTACAGCAAGCGCCATCTCGTGATGATCAGCGAATATGTGCCCTTCCGCTGGACCTGGCCGCGCGCGTATCAGTGGATCAACTCACTGGCGCCATTCGGCGAGGGCAGCCATTACACAATGACGCCCGGCGAGGCGTTCGTCCCCTTTCTGGTCGAAACGCGCGACACGAAACGGATCTATCGCGTCGGCACGCCGATCTGTTACGAAGAAATCATGCCTTATGTACCGCGGGCCTTTGCGCGAGGCCCGGACAAGTCACTGACAACGAAGGGCATCGACGTCCTCTGCTGCATGAGCAACGACGGATGGTTTCATCATTCGACGGAACTGGAAGAGCATCTGGCGGCGGGCGTGTTCCGCGCCGTGGAGAATCGGATCGCCGTCGCGCGAAGCGTCAACACTGGCGAAAGTGCCATCATCCATCCCAACGGAAAGATCCACGCGCGCGTTCGGTTGAGCGAGGAGAAGCTCGCACGGCTGGACCATCTCGAATCCACGCTGACGGATCTGACTGCCATCGTGCAAAAAATCGATCCGGCAACGGCGACTTCAGAGACAGTCCAGTCGATTCGCGCCGACATCACACAGTTCGTCAACGCTAAGCTGGTGCCGGCCTACACGGCCATCGGCCCCGAATATTACATCTACGCCGATCGAATCCTGACCATGAAAGGATCGATCTCGAAACTGGCGCCGGCGCTGATGCAGGCGTCGATCGACAGCCTGCGCGATCAGCTCGCCGAGGATATCGCCATGGTTCAGCGCTGGCGATCTCGACCGACAACGGCGCCAGGCGTCGTGGCAGATACGATTCGCATCGATCCGAGATTGACGCTCTACACTCGCTGGGGCGACTGGTTTGCCGCCACGATGCTTGTTGTGAGCGCGTCGGGCGTGCTAGACTGGCTGCGATATCGTGTGGTCCGACGACGACAAGTTTCCCCTGCCAGGGAGGGCAATTCTCATGAAAATCCATAAGAACCGGCGGACTCAATTCGGCCGGATGCTGTGCATCGTCTGTATCCTGACGACCTTCGCAGGCTGCATCGAACCGCAGGGAATGGGCGTGATTCCCGCGAAAGAGCGATTCGCTTTTCGCGAAGATTGCCTGAAATTTGTGGAAGATTGCGCGTTCAGCCGCGAACCGTCGCTGCGGATGCAGGCGATCGAGGCATTCGCGAAAGTCGCGCCGAAAGAAGGTATCGAGCGAAAGGCAATTCTGCTCAACATAGAAAACAAATACGCGGGGATCGTCTTCGCGAGCCTGATGGCGGCGGGCGAGACCCGAAGCAAACAGTATAAGGAACTGGCGAAAACTCGTTCGGAATCGCAGGACAAGAATATCCGTATCGCCGCGATCTTCGCGCTGCATCAGTTCGGCGACCGGTCCCGGACGGGCGAACTGGCCCAGCTGCTGATGAAAGATCCGGACGAAGCCGTGCGGGCGAACGCCGCGTTGGCATTGGGACGCATGAACGATCCGCGAATGACGAAAGTGCTCCGGCAGGCGCTCAGTCGCGAACGAAAAGAGCTGCCGAAGATGCAGATCCTCGAAGCGCTTTCGATGTTGGGCGACAAGATGGCCATCGAACGATTGATGTTCCTGGGACGCAGCGCCATTCCACAAGACGCGGGGATCGCCCTGATGATGCTGGCCAATGCGAAAGTCAGCGAGGCGGAGGAACTCTTCTGGATTCGGCTCCGCGACGCAAACGTGCCCGAGATTCGTGTACTGGCCATCCGCGGCCTCGCCGGACTGGGCGAACGAGACGTTCTGCCCCTGGCGATCGAGTTCCTGAAATTCGACAGCCCCGATCGCAACATTCCGCACGATCCACCGGAACAGCAGGTCAAACGCATCCGCGGCATCGCGGCCCTGGCCCTGGAACAGCTCGCGTCGGCAGAAGCCCTGCAGGCCTTGAAGAACGCGTTCTATTCGTCCGGACAGTCGGACTACGTCAAGCTGGCCGTCGCCCGTGCGGCAGTCCGAACCATTGATAAGCTCCAGGGCCGATAGGCGATCGTCAACGATTCCATGCGATGGATTCCCTTTGTCATCCTGCTTTACCTCGGCGCCGTCGTTCAATCGACGATTGCGCCGTTGATCGAGATTAAGACGATCCGACCGGACCTGTTGATCATCCTGGCGGTTTACTATGCACTCTTGGCGCCGCGCTACGACGCCATGCTCGCGTGCTGGTGCATCGGATTCCTGATCGATCTGACATCCATCGGATATGCATCGCACTCGAATGTCGGCGTCCACGCCGTCGGACTCGGCGCCGCCGGGATTCTGATCGTCGGGCTCCGTGATTACACGATTCAGGACAGCCCGTTCACGCAGATGCTCTATTGTTTTGCCGCCAAGCTGTTCGTGGCGAGCATCATGATCCTGCACATGGTCTACATTGTGGATATTCAGGATGTCGCAGTTCGCTTCTTGAACGTCGGTTTCTGGGAGGCGGTCTACACAGGCCTGCTCGCGCCCTATCTGTTCTGGTCGCTCAAAAAGCTGCGAGGGACGCTCGGATTGGGCTCGCCGCGACGCCTGCGCATGGGATAGCCCTCTCCGGACTCAATCATCGGTAATTCAATCGCACACAGAAAATCACAACTTTCGTTCGCTCCACAGTGGACCTCTGTGCGTATAGAGTTGTGTGTCTTTGCCGATTCGAGTGGCCCGTGGGCTGCCGACCGCATCGGCGGCGACGCACTCAGCGTCCGGATTGCAAGGATGGTCATGCCAGGGATATTGACGCTGCATGTTTGAACGACGACTGCGAGTCGTGTTGACGATACCCGTACTCTGCGGGCTCTTGATGCTTGCGCGCCTCTATCGCCTGCAGATCGTCGAACGCGAACGCTACCAGGAGAACGCAACTGAAGCTCTCATCGGTCCGCGCCATTACCTTCCGCCCCTTCGCGGCGCCGTTCGCGATCGATACGGCGAAGTCCTCGTGTCGGACGAACCTGCGTACGACTTGACCGTCCTGTTCGGCGCGCTGGAGGCGAATCCCGAGTTCGTCGAGCAATACGCCCTCGACATTCGTCGATCGGAGCCGGATTGGAGCGAGGCCGACACTGTGGCGCTGACGGAAGAGGCGACGCATCGGCTGGATTCCTTTTACGATCGGCTCGCGCGACTCAGTAACGCGCCCTTCGACGATCTGCTGCTGCGCCGCGATCAGATCGTCGACTCCGTTCGAAATCTGCGCGAGTACATCTGGAAACATCGATCCGACAAACTGCAGAAGTCATTCAAAGAATTCCGCATCCGCGAACAGCATCTCTACCATCCGCTCATGCGCGATGTCTCCGCAGAAGCACGGGCCCAGATCGAAATGGCCCTGCGCGATCTTCCCTTTGTCCGCATCGAACCCTCCGTGCGCCGCGTCTGGCACGATCGGGCGACGCCGCTCTGTCACATCCTGGGCCGCATCGGACAGGTGTCGCCAGAACGCATCGAAAACGACACACGGCGCGGCGACGGTCTCGCTCGCTATCGCGCCGGCGATCTCGTCGGCGTTTCCGGCGCCGAGCTGCTGGCGGAATCCGACCTGCGCGGCATCCGCGGATATGAAGAAAAAGACCTGGACGGAAACGTTGTCGAATACGTCCCCCCGGTCGACGGAAATGACATTCGACTGACCATCGATCTCGACCTGCAACAGACCATCGCCCAGATCCTGATCGACGCCGTCCATGAAGACGAGAATCGAACGGGCGCGAGCTGCGTCGTTCTCGACGTGGAATCGCGCGATGTCCTCGCGCTGGTCAGTGTTCCGACCTACAGCCTCGACACATTTCGCGAATCTTATTCCAACCTTCGCGACGACACGCGATATCGACCGCTCCTGTTCCGCGCCGTCGCCGAGGAATATCAGCCCGGATCCATCATCAAACCCGTCTCACTACTCGCGGGCTTCCGATACGGCTTGGTCGACCCATCGGCCACGAGCTTCTGCGACGGCAGCTACAAGAACGACTCGACGCACTGGCATTGCTGGACCTATTGGCGACAACTCCCCGGCCACGGCGACGTCAACGCGGAACAGGCGATTCAGCACAGCTGCAACATCTACTTCTACGGTCTCGGCGAACGACTGAACGCCCATCGACTGACAAGCTTCTACTCCGACTTCCTGCTCGGACCGACGCGCTCGGCAGACGAATCCTCGGGAACTGGACTCATCGAAGAGCGCTCGGGAATCATTCCCACGCAGGAGTGGATCTTCGGCCGCCGCGGCCGCGGCTATCGAATCGCCGACGGCCGGAACTACGCCATCGGTCAAGGCGAATTACAGATCACACCCCTGCAGGCCGCGAACATGTACGCCACCCTCGCCAGGGGCACATTCCGCGATCCGACGATCCTCGATGACGACTTTAGAGATCGACCGGAGACCGAGATCCCCGGGCTGCGAACGTCAGCACTCAACACGGCCCGACGTGGCCTGTTCCGATGCGTGAATGAGGAAGGCGGCACGGCGGAACGAACCGCCAAACTGGACGAAGTCGTCGTCTGCGGCAAGACCGGAAGCGCCCAGTGCGTCTCGCGCGCATTGCGCACGTCCTATGTGTTCGACGTCGGCGGCGGACGGCAGCAGACGATTCTGGCCCCCACAATTGAAGCCGCCCGGGCCGCCCTCGACGACGGCGATTCGGCAGAATTGATCAAACGGAAAATCGTCGAACGTTGGCCGCCGCCGCGCGAGAAAGAAAAGACGCCGCCGCCCCATGCCTGGTTCGCGGCCTATGCACCCTATAAGCGTCCGCGCATCTCAATGGCCGTTGTCATCGAGCACGGCCGCAGCGGCGGTCAGGTCGCGGCCCCCGTCGGCCAGAAAATCCTCAGGGCGATCCTGGCGAGCCCGCACGGCTATCTGACGCCGGACGATCGTGGTCCATTGGCCAAACGCAAATCCGAGGATGGCGCCTGATGCGAGCATTGACCCGCGCAATTCCGATTCTGGGTTGGCCCGTCCTGCTGGCGGCGTTGATGCTGACATTCCTCGGCCTGCTCGGCGTCTATTCTGCGGAGGCGGGATTGGAAGGACCGCCGCGCGTCACAATGCGCCAAGTGATGTTTCTGATGATCGGATTGGGCGGATTCTTCGCCGTCCAGGTCGTCGGCTATCGTGAACTGGGCCGCTGGGCGTATCCGCTGTTCTTCCTGACGATGTTCGCGCTGGCGGCACTGATCGCCGCGAAATATGTGCCGATGGCGCCCTTCATTGTGGAGCGGCGAAACTCGTTTCGCTGGATCACGATCGGTCCCATGACCTTCCAGGTTTCCGAATACGCCAAAGTCTCATTCATCATCGCGCTTGCGTGGTACCTGCGCTATCGAACCAACTTTCGATCGCTGGGCGGTCTGCTGATGCCCTTCATTCTCACGCTCATCCCCATGGCCATGATTCTGAAGGAGCCGGACCTCGGCACGAGTCTGCTGCTGCTTCCCACCTTGTTCGTTATGCTCTACGTCGCCGGAACGAAAAACCGGCATTTGTCTGTGATTCTGCTGCTGGGAATGACCGCCGTCCCTGTCTTTTACTTTTCACCGCTGATGAACCCCTATCAGCGGCAGCGAATCCAGGCCCTGTTTCACCAGGATGAGACAGACGCCCATTGGCGGCTCAATGCCGGATATCAGCTCAACCAGTCCAAGATGGCGATCGGCAGCGGCGGGATCGCCGGCCAGGGATTTAAGCAAAGCGCGTTTTTCCGCCATAATCTGCTGCCCGAGGAGCACAACGACTTCATTTTCGCCGTCGTCGCGCATCAATGGGGATTCCTGGGGGCACTCTTCGTCATCGTTCTGTATCTCGTCATCATCGCGACGGGACTGACGATCGCTTCGGCAACGACCGATCCGTTAGGCCGCCTTCTTGCCGTTGGAGTCTGCGCCGTCCTCTGCGCCCAAACCCTGATCAACATCGGTATGACCATCGGATTGATGCCGATTACGGGCATGTCACTGCCGTTTGTGAGTGCCGGGGGCAGCGGACTGATCAGCAATTACCTCGCCCTGGGCCTGCTCGTGAGCGTCGCCCGACGCCGCCCCATCGACATGGCGCCGAAGCCGTTCGAATTCGACAACGAGTGACATGACAATCACCTGACGGCCTCAATCCGGGGTTTGTCGGGAATTTCTCAAAAAAACATTCTCCAAGTGGCGGAATCCCGGCCTGAGTGACGGAACCCGGGTAACCAGTAACACTTTGCCCGACGCAAGAAGACACTCAGCCGCTATCCAATGCAACTTCAGCAGTCACAACAAACGCAACAGATTACGCCCTATAATCTCCACCCTCGGGGGCCGAAATCCCGATAAATAAAGAGACAAGGCCGGCTTCCGGGGGGACAACCAATCCGGCGTCGGCGGTACACGAGACAACTTTTTCCAAAGGATTGGAAAGGACGACCATGACGGATCGCCGGTACAGGACAATTTTCGCAACGGCGCTGGGGCTACTGCTCGCGGCCACATCATCGAGCTTCGCGGCTCGGGAATTCAACTTCATCCGACTCAACGGCGGCACGAACTGGACGCCGACAATGGGCGATCCGGCCGTTGCAGAAAATGGCACGGGTGTGACGCTCGCAAACGGCGACATGATCGCCGTCGTCGTCAATCTCGATCTGACGGGCGAATCGGAATGGGGCGCGACGTTCTGGGAAATCCCGATGACGTCGTCCGACGGATGTGTCGACATCCTCAACGACATCGAGACAGGAACCAACCTCTCGCAGAATTTCAACATCAGCATCAGCGGTCTCTCCCCCGGCACTTACGATCTCGACATTACCGCATTCCGCGACATTGGCGGCAATGCGTGTTCGGGCGAATTCAACACAATCACAATTCCGAACGCGATCACGATCTGCGCCGACAACGACGGCGACATGATCTGCAACGCCGACGACGCCTGCCCGAACGATCCGAACAATGATGCGGACTTCGACAGCGTCTGCGGCGACGTGGACAACTGCCCGAATACGTCGAATACGGATCAGGCGAATAACGACAACGACGCCCTCGGCGATGCCTGCGATCCCGACGACGATAACGACGAAGTGCCCGACGGCATGGACAACTGCCCGTTCGTCAGCAATCCGGGGCAGGCGAACAACGACAACGACATGCAGGGCGACGCCTGCGACGATGACGACGACAACGACATGGTGCCGGACGCGAACGACAACTGTCCGTTCACGCCGAACAACGATCAGGCCAACAACGACAACGATGCTGTGGGCGACGCCTGCGACAACGACGACGATAACGACAACATCAATGACGACGTGGACAACTGTCCGTTCACGGCCAACAACAACCAGGCCAACAACGACAACGACGACGAAGGCGATGTCTGCGACGACGACGACGACAACGACAACGTCCCCGACGCGTCAGACAACTGTCAGTTCACCGCGAACACGGATCAGGCGAACAACGACAACGACGACGAAGGCGACGCCTGTGACGACGACGACGACAATGACATGGTGCCGGACGCGAACGACAACTGCCCGTTCACGTCAAACACCAATCAGAGCAACATCGACAATGACGCCTTCGGCGACGCCTGTGACGACGATCGCGACGGCGACGGTGTCGATAACGACGTGGACAACTGCCCCGACGATCCGAATGCCGATCAGGCGAACCAGGACAACGACG
Source organism: Phycisphaerae bacterium (assembly GCA_029259995.1). Lineage (GTDB taxonomy): Bacteria > Planctomycetota > Phycisphaerae > UBA1845 > UTPLA1 > ECT2AJA-110-A. The sequence continues at coordinate 1,584 of JAJDEC010000163.1, read as the reverse complement.
CCGAAGGCGACGCCTGCGACGACGATCGCGACGGCGACTCCATTCCCAACGACTCGGACAATTGTCCCGACGTACCGAACCTCGACCAGGCCAACCTCGATAACGACGCCTTCGGCGATGTCTGTGATGACGACGACGACGGCGACGGTGTCGACGACGATGTCGACAACTGCCCGATGACGGCCAACGCCAATCAGGCCGACGCCGACATGGACGGCGCCGGCGACGCCTGCGACGGCTGCGCCAACGATCCCGATGACGACATCGACGGCGACAACGTTTGCGGCGACGTCGACAACTGTCCGGACGATCACAACCCCAATCAGGCCAACCTCGACAACGACGCATTCGGCGATGTCTGCGACGACGATGACGACGGCGACGGCGTCAACGACGACGAAGACAACTGCCCGACGATGAGCAATCCGGGACAGGAAAACATCGACAACGACGAATTCGGAGACATCTGCGACGGCGATCGCGACGGCGACGAGGTTCCCAACGGCAGCGACAACTGCCCCGATACCCCCAACGCCGATCAGGCCAACTTCGACAACGACGCATTCGGTGACGTCTGCGACAACGATCGCGACGGCGACGGCGATCCAAACGACATGGACAACTGTCCCGACGTCCCCAACGCCAACCAGTTGGATACCGACAACGACGGCGCCGGCAACGCCTGCGACAACGACGACGACGGCGACGGCGTCCCCGACGACGGCGACAACTGCCCGCTCGTCGCAAACCCCAACCAGGCCAATGCCGACAACGATGACTTCGGCGATGCCTGCGACGACGATCGCGACGGCGACGGTACCCCCAACGGCGACGACAACTGTCCCAACATGCCGAACGGCAATCAGGCCGACAGCGACAACGACGGCGCGGGCAACGTCTGCGATCCGTGCCCGAATGACGCCAACGACGACGCCGACGGCGACTTGCTGTGTGCCGACGTGGACGACTGCCCGAATGATGCGGCGAATGACGCCGACGACGACGGCGTCTGCGGCGACGAGGACAACTGCCCGAACGCCTTCAATCCGAATCAGGCGGACGCCGACAACAACGGTGCCGGCGACGCATGCGATTCGCAGCTCGCCTTCACGGCATGCCCCGAGAGCACGCAGTTCGATGCAACAGACGCCGGCGGTCTGGTTGTCGACTTCAACCTGCCGGACACGGCCAACGGCGTCGGCAACGTGGATGTCACGTCCGATCCCGCCCCCGGTTCGACGTTCCCGATCGGTACGACGACCGTGACGATCACAGCGACGGACGATTTCGGCAAGACGACGACGTGCACATTCGACGTCATCGTGAACGACGGCACGGGCAATCCGACGCCGAACATGGACGAAGATGAACCCGAACCGCAGACGACGCCGGGAAGCTGCGTACCGATCTTCTTCCTGTTCCAGACGCTGTTCGGCATCCCGCTGTGCGGCCCCTGCCTCGTCGCATCGATCGCGACGATGATGGGCATCGTGGCCATGAAACGCCGCGTCCGACGCAGCAGGTCGCGACGTCGCTGAAGCACAGTGCCGCGGCAACGTTCAGAACCGCGACCGTAAGGGGGCA
>JAJDEC010000162.1 GCA_029259995.1 Phycisphaerae bacterium | reverse complement strand
GCATTTCAGCGAACGGAGTTAACCCGCGCAAACGCGTTTGCAATCCGAGACCGCTTTGCGCCCGGAACAACTGGACGGCATCGCAGCCCGTCTCGCCGTTCATGCAACATCGCATGCAGTGCAGTCAGCAGGCAGCGCGCTTATCAGCTGTCATGACGATACAGGACGGCGTTCCCATGATTAGTGAGGTGACTTCGCGCCCCGGATACTGGGTGACAAGCAGAGCCTGTCCGACAGTTCAACCGCCCCAACGGGGCGACACAGGCCATCCCAGTGTCCGCGCAGACCGCAAAGCGGTCGAAGCGCAACCCCGGGTGAATGTTGTCATATTGGTGTTAGCCCTGAAGGGGCGAAATAGTTCATGGACAGTCTCGGCAAGCACCCAGTGGCACGCTTTTCTCGCGCTCGTTAGGGGCGCGCTTTCATTGCGAATGCACTGGATTCTTGTGTCCGTCGCCAACGCGAATGTGCCCGCACCGGCGGGGCGCCGATGCGCACCCGACTTCGGTCGGAACGCATCTCACCAACCGCCTCAATACCGCTGCCGCGTCGCTTCCGCCAGTTTTGTCAGCGAGACGCAGTACGCCGCGATTCGCAACGGTACCTTCCGCTCCTCCTTCGCCGCGTGGACGAGCTTCCAGGCCTTGACCATGCGGCGTTCGAGCTCGCTGTTGACCGTTGTCAGGTCCCAGTGGAACTGCTGGAGATTCTGCACCCATTCGAAGTACGAGACTGTCACGCCGCCGGCATTGACGAGAATGTCGGGGACGACGTTGACGTTTCGCTTTCGCAGGATTTCATCGGCCCGCGGTGTGACCGGCGAATTCGCGGCTTCGATGACCATCTTTGCCCGGACGAGATCGGCGTTGTCGCGATTGATGACGCCGCCGAGGGCTGCGGGAACGAGCATGTCGACATCGAGCAGCAGAAGTTCGTCGTTGGCGATCGGCTTGGAGCCCTTGAAGTCCACGACGCTGCCGGTCTCCTTCACGTGCGCCAGCAGGGCGGGCATGTCGAAGCCCTTCGGGTTGTGGATGCCGCCCTTGATGTCGCTGACTGCGACGATCTTCGCGCCCTGCTCCCCAAACAGTTTCGCCGACCAGGAGCCGACGTTGCCGAAGCCCTGGATCGCGACAGTCGCGCCCTTGAACTCAATGCCGAATGCCTTGCAGGCCTCGCGGGCGATGATCATCGTACCGCGGCCCGTTGCCTCTTCGCGACCTTCCGAGCCACCGAGATTGACGGGCTTGCCCGTGACGATCGCCGGCGTGTACCCGTGCTTCTTGCCGTATTCGTCCATGATCCACGCCATGACTTGCGCGTTCGTGTTCATGTCCGGCGCGACGATGTCGCGATATACGCCGAGTGCCATGTCGATTTTGGAGGTGAGTCCGCGTGTGAGATTTTGCAGTTCCTGCCGCGACATCTTCGACGGATCGCAGGTGACGCCGCCCTTGGCCCCGCCGAATGGTACGTCGACAAGCGCCGTCTTCCATGTCATCAGCGCCGCGAGCGATCGGACTTCGTTGAGGTCTACCTCCGGATGGAAACGCAGGCCGCCCTTGTAAGGTCCGCGCACGCCGTTGTGCTGCACGCGATAGCCGTGGAAGAGTTCGAGATGACCGTCGCTCATGCGGACGGGGATCTGAACAATCAGCTCGCGATAGGGCGTGCGAAGCAGGAGTTTGATTTCGGGTTCGAGCTTGATGACATCGGCGGCTTCGAGGAATTGCTCGTCCGTGATGCGATTGAAATCCATGTGGTTCGCCGGCGCTTTGGACTCATGCGGCTTCGGCTTGTTGTTCTTGATCTTCTTGGTCGCCGGGGGCGTCATCACGGTCGATGCCATCTTTCAGTCTCCTTGTTGAGCCGCGCAATATTCGCCCGGCCACATCGTACTTCGCCTCAAACGTCTGCACGCTTGACGCAGGAAATCGGGGATCGTCCGAGAGGAAGCGAATTGGCGGCGTGGTTCCGAGAAGAGGGGCGTGTCCGAATGCGGGCATGTGGGGCAGGACCGAAAAGGTGCACGAGTTGCGACAGGGCAGTCCGAGCCGCGACCGTCAGGGAGTCGGGCGCGCGAAGTTGGCGTTCAGAGTCGGATCTCGAGTTTCAGAGGGACGTCACGTGCAAAGGCGCGTCGCGTTCGGATTCGTCGATCTGGATTGCGATTTCGAGTTACGTTGGGATTTCAGCGATGCGGACATCGCGCGACCGGCTCCCTGACGGTCGCGGTTCTGAACGCTGCGCTATTCGGCGCCGGGCAGTCGCAGATCGCGGGCGTTGAGAAGGGAGTCAAAGGCGAATCCGGCGGACTCGATGTTCTCGCGGGCGCCTTCCATACGATCGACGACCGAGACGATTTTCTCGACTGTAGCGCCGGCGTCTGTCAGCGTTTTGGCGGCCTCGAGGACCTGCCCGCCAGTCGTCGCGATATCTTCGACGAGAAGAACGTGATCGCCTTTTTCCAACGCGCCTTCGAAGTCCTTGCTGGTGCCGTAGTCCTTCTTCTTGTTGCGGACGATGAGGAAGGGCAGACCGGAGGCCATCGACGTGGCGGCGGCGAGTGCGACGCCGCCGAGCTCGGCGCCGGCGATGCGTGTCGTCTTGCCGCCGACGTGTTTCGCCAGTTGCCTGCCGACTTCAGCGAGTATTTCGGGCTGCGTTTCGAAGAGGTATTTGTCGACGTAAAAGCTCGACGTCCGGCCGGAGCGCAGCGTGAACGTGCCTTCGAGGAAGCTTGCCGCCCGAATTCGATCCGCCAGTTCCTGTTTCGTCATACGCTGATCTCCGGTTCGCGCCGCGGCGTCTTAGAGTGCTTTTTCTTCAATGGGGCGACGACATCTTTCAGGAACGCGTCCACCTGTTGCGGGGCCAGACCGACGAACGCTCTCGGATCGAGGAGCTTGTCGAAGTTTACCTTGGCGAACGCGTCGTCGCCGTGGAGGCGTTCCAGCAGGTCATTCGCGCGCCCATGTTGCTTGACTTCGTTGGCCGCCGCCTGCGAGTGCTTTCGGATTCGCTCATGCAGTGCCTGGCGATCACCGCCGGCTGCGGTGGCAGCCATCAGGATGTTCTCCGACGCCATGAACGGCAGTTCTGCGTTGATTCGCGCACGGATCATTTCCGGGTACACGACGAATCCGCGTGCGACGCTGACGACGATCTGCAGGATGCCGTCAGTTCCAAGAAACGCCTCGGGCATCAGCAGCCGCTTGTTGCTGGAGTCGTCCAGCGTGCGCTCCAGCCATTGTTCGGCAGCGTTCTGATATGCGGATTGGGAAAGACCAATGACGAATCGGGCGAGGCCCGTCGCTCTTTCGCAGAGCATCGGATTGCGTTTGTACGGCATGGCCGAGCTGCCGATCTGCGACTTCCCGAAGGGCTCTTCGATCTCTTTGAGGTTCGCCAGCAGTCGAATGTCATTCGCAAACTTGTGCGCACCCGCCGCGATGTTACAGAGCGCGGAGACCACTTGGGCGTCCAGTTTTCGCGAATACGTCTGCGCTGTGACAGGCTCGCACCTGTCGAAGCCCAGCTTCTTGGCGACGAGTTTTTCGAGCTGTGCGACTTTCGATGCGTTGCCGTCGAACAGTTTCAGGAAGCTCGCCTGCGTTCCCGTCGCGCCGCGAATGCCGCGGAACGGGAGCGATTTGTGGATTGCGTCGATTGTTTCGAGATCGCGAACGAAATCCCAGCACCACAGGGCGCATCGCTTGCCGAGCGTCGTCAATTGGGCGGGTTGATAGTGTGTGAAGCCGAGGCAGGGGAGTTGCTTGTGGGTTCGCATTTGACTCGCAAATGCATCAATCGCCGTGACGAGCCATGCGCGAGTGATTCCCAGCGCCTCGCGCATCAGAATCAAATCCGCGTTATCCACGATGTCCATGCTCGTTGCGCCGAGATGGAGGATGCCGCGCGCCGAGGGCGCCAGATCGCCGAAGGCGTGAAGATGCGCCATCACATCGTGGCGCAGTTGCTTTTCGTGTTTTGCGATAGCGGCGAAGTCGATGTCGTCCAGGTTCGACTTGAGCGCGCGAATCTGCGAGGCCTTGATCGGCAATCCCATCTCATGCTGTGCTTCGGCGAGCGCCAGCCAGATGCGCCGCCACGTGAGCGCTCGCCGTCGCGGCGAAAAAACGGCGGACATGTCGCGCGAGGCGTTCCGCGAGACCAATGGGGATTGATAGACATCGAACGGGTCCGGTTTTCCGCCAGCGGGTCGTCGTCGTTTCGCCATCGATTGTGTCTCAGCTGCGCAGTTGCAGGAGCTTGATGAGGTACGCGCGATAGTCCGCCTCAAACTGCTCCAGATACTCTGTGATATAGACGCGGAACACGGCTTCACCGGGCGTGATCTCGCTGTTGTTGAGCGCGTTCAGTCTCGACGTTGCCCGCTGTTCCATCGTGACGGAACCGAGATCATCCAGGAGCTTCTTGAACCCTTCGCGATACTCCGACGGCGCATCGTCGCTTAACAGGAAGAGGACGAGCGACCATTCCTGGGCGTAGTAGCTGCGCACGTGCCCCGTTGTCCGATGCACGGCGGCGCCGGCATTCGTTCCCAGGATCTCTTTCAGTGGGATCAAGCTGTCCCGCTGAAGCGCCTCCCGCAGGAAGGGCGCCCGCAGCGTGTTTCGCTCAGGCTTGAACAAGGGCCGACCGTCGACAAGATCGAAAGACTCAAAATAGCAGGCGAGCCCTTCGTTGATCCATGCCGGAATCCGACCGCGCCCCGTAACTTCCAGGTACTGATGCAATCCTTCGTGGGCGATAATTGACAGCGTTCCGCGCTGGCTGGAGTAATGGGAGACCGTCACGCCGCGCTCGGAATATCCGCCGCGGCGGATTTTCATGTATGTCGGGGCCCTGGCCGGCGCGAATTCATGCGTGAAATGCTCCCAATCGCGCCTGGCCTGGAACAGATAGGCCTCCATCGGCTGATCGGGTTCCTTCGACGACGGCAGCAACTCACGATACGACTGATAGCACGCCTCCATGAATCCCGGAAGGGCGTCCACGAAGTGTTGCCGTTTGCACGTTGTCCGCAGCACATAGTGCTCGCTCGTGCTGATGGTGCCCGGCGATCGGCCATAGGACCAATTCTCGCTGACCACCTCGACGGGCTTGTCGTAGACTCGGGTTTGAGTGAGTTGGGAACAGGCGGACGTCAGCAGCATCGCTGCTATCGGCGCCCGGATCCCAATCCAGCTGTTGATTTGTCGTCGCGTCCGCATGGAGGGGTATGCTAGGTAGCGACGCGCCGTCTGGCAATCTCGCCGTAACGCCGGATTTCCCGAGTCCATCGCGAATGCGACTTTGCCGGCCGCCGTTCGTACATTAGGGTAGGGAATCCACCTTCATCTGAGACACGATTCTGGAGAAAACTGACATGACGCGAATCCGCAATCGCATTTCGCTTTTCTTGATCGCCATCATCGGGGCCGCCGCACAAACCGCCTTTGCCGGTGACACGCATCCGTTCAACATCCACGATATGCTCGCCATGGATCGAATTGGCGACGCGCACGTGTCTCCCGACGGTCGCCATGTCGTGTTCACGGTCCGATCGACGGATCTCGACGCCAACAAGGGCCGGACGGACTTGTGGCTCGCGACGACGGACGGGACGGAAATACGGCAACTGACGACGAATCCCGCCGCTGACGTCAATCCGCGCTGGACGCCCGACGGCAGCGAGATCTACTTTCTGTCCTCGCGCTCCGGATCGATGCAGGTCTGGCGGTTGCCGCTGGCCGGCGGCGAGGCCCGTCAAGTCACGACGGAACCGCTGGATGTCTCCAATCTCGTCATGGCGCCGACCGGCAAACACATCGCCTACACGATGGAAGTGTTCTCCGATCTGAAGACGGCGCAGGAAACGGCAGATCGCCTGGCGGAAATTGAGAATCAGAAAACGACGGGCCGCTTGTATGACAACCTCTTGTTTCGACACTGGGACACGTGGAAGGACGGTCGTCGCTCCCACATCTTCGTCCACAAGCTCGGCGGCGAATCATCCGTGGACATCATGCGCGGCATGGACGCCGATGCGCCTTCCAAGCCATTTGGCGGACCCGAAGAGATCACATTCACGCCGCAGGGATATGGCGTCGTCTTCAGTTGTCGCAACGAAGGGCGCGAAGAGGCGTGGAGCGTCAACTTCGACTTGTTTACGGCGAGCATCGACGGCAGTTCGCGACCAAAACGACTCACGAAACGAAACAAGGCCTGGGACACGACGCCCGTGTTTTCCCCGGACGGAGAAACGCTGGCCTATCTGGCGATGCGCCGACCGGGATTCGAGGCCGATCGCTTCCGAATCATCCTGCGCGACTGGAGCAGCGGGAAGGAGCGCGTGCTGACGGAAGAATGGGATCGATCCGCCGGCGAAATCGCCTGGGCGGAGGACGGCGCGACGGTCTTTACATCGGCCGGCAATCTCGGGCAGGTCTCCATCTTTGCCGTGGATGTTGAGACCGGCCGCGTGAAGACGATTGTCGAGCAGGGCACGAATCGCGGAATCAATGTCATCGACAAACGGCTCCTGTTTGCCCGCGACACGCTGACGTCGCCCGCCGAGTTGTACACGGTCGCCCGGGACGGTTCAGACGAGAAGACTGTGACGCAATTGAACCAGAAGAAAGTCGCCGCGTCGCGGATGGGCGACTATGAGCAGTTCACGTTCAAGGGTTGGAACGACGAACAGGTGCATGCGTATGTCGTCAAGCCCGTCGACTTCACGCCGACGCGCAAGTATCCCGTCGCGTTTCTGATTCACGGCGGCCCGCAAGGATCGTTCGGAAATCACTTTCATTATCGATGGAATCCGCAGGCCTACGCCGGGGCCGGATACGCCGCCGTCATGGTCGATTTCCACGGTTCAACGGGATATGGCCAGGCGTTCACGGATTCGATTCGCGGGGACTGGGGCGGCAAGCCGCTCGAAGATCTGAAGAAGGGACTGGACGCGGCGTTGGCGAATTACGAATGGATGGACGGCAAGCGCGTCAGCGCGCTCGGGGCCTCGTACGGCGGATACATGATCAACTGGATCGCCGGGAATTGGCCCGATCGATTTCGATGTCTCGTGAATCACGACGGAAATCTGTGTGAACGCCTCGCTTATTTCGACACGGAAGAACTCTGGTTCCCGGAATGGGAGCATGGCGGAACGCCCTGGGAGAATCCCGAGGGATATGAGAAGCACAATCCCATCAATTACGTCAAGAACTGGAAGACGCCGATGCTGGTCATCCACGGCGCGCTCGACTATCGCGTCGTCGATACGCAGGGGATGAGCACATTCACGGCGCTGCAGCGCCGCGGCATTCCGAGCAAGTTTCTTTACTTCCCGGATGAGAATCACTGGGTACTGAAACCGGCGAACAGCATTCTGTGGCACGATACGGTGATTGAATGGATGGATGAGTGGACGAAGAAGTAGTCCTCGAGATTCTGCGTGGCACTACGTTCAAGAACAAGAGACTTGATTGCATGTGCCAAAGGCGCATGTGCATACGGCGAACCGGCTATTAGCCGGTTCCACACGATGTACGATTGCGAATCGCATTAGTCATCAACGCGCTTCGGCATGACATCCGCGTCGTGATGGATCCAGACGGCTGTCGTGTGTTCGATCACCCATTTTCGCGGCTCGCCGTTCGCGTATTTGTCTTCGAAGGTTCTCAGGATCGCGGCATCCTGCGGTGACAGGTTGGATGCATACGCGATCTCCTCGATGATCGGCAAGCTCGGCCACGTGAACGTGAGCGTCATTGATTCCGCCGCCGCAATCTCGACGAAGTGAATCATCGGACATGCACGGAAGCGGATGCTGTCCGACCAGCGCAGGCTGACCCGCCATCCGATCTTGCCTTTCCAACTGTCTTTGCCGATCAGCAGAAACGCCGGCTCATCGGATTGATTCGTGAATCGATAGGTGCATTTGACGCGTTTCGGGCGGACATATCGGTTTCCGTCCGGTCCCATGAACTTGACTGTCCCGCGCGTCTCACACGAAATGAGTTCGATCAGCAACGGCGCCGGACGATCCTCGGATATCGGCAGATCGAAGTTCACTCGCAGGGGTTTGAAATTCTGCCGAACTAATTCGGCAACGTCACCTGATCTGTCGGTGTCATTGTCTCCCCGCGCTCGAAGGCGCTTCGCAATCGCGGCCGGAAGTTTGCCTGCCACGGCGAACTCCGCTCCGTATCGGCCATGCCCTGTAAGGACCGGGTATTTTGACGAAAAACGAAATTCCTCGCCCGATTCTAATTCCTTTGTTCTGACGCCATGAATTCTAGAAGCATAAGGCTCCAGCAGAACTCGGCATGTGTGTTGCTGAAAGTGACCGTCGCCAATGTAGTAGGGATCCGTCCAGCGAATCCAGGCGGATTCCGCGCTCACATTTCGGGCAACGAATTCGACGACATAGTAGCGCCGTAGATCTCTCGCGGACTGAATCTCAGGATTCTGAAGTGACTCGATCCTGATCGATGCAACTTCGATCTGGATGGGCGGACTGGACGCCTCGTGGTCGGCCTGTGCGGAATGGCTGACGAAGAGCGTCAAAGCCAGGGCAGCCAGGCTCAAAGCGACAACGCCACCGCAATGCGACTGCCTGTCGCCGGATTTGAATGGCAGAATACGGTCATTCCGTTGGACGTTGCCGCCGCGCGTGAGTGTGCCGGCCGACGTGTCGCTTGAGTCCGGAGTCGTGTGCATTGTTCGGCCCATGGATACGTGTCTCGAATTCGTCGCGTTACTCGGATTCGGGCAGTTCGTTCGATCCTACTGGATGACTGTGTCGTGAGGCAATCAGAACGGAGCGACATCACATGCCAAACGACCGCACAGCCTCGATATCGCAGGATTCGGGTCATTGCCTGTGCACGGAAGACGCGAACGGCATGCCCGGCAACCTGTACCTCTCGGGAGATTTCTCGATTATGCTGAAATCGCAGTCGTCGAATCTCGGCCGATTGCATTTGAAAAGGGCCCGCGAACCATGAAATGTCCTCGATGCGATCAGATCGTTCTCACGATACATGACGTGTGTCCAAATTGCGGGACGGATCTTGTCCTGTCTCGCGAACTGTTGGAGCTGCGATCGTCGGTTCGCTCTGCACGCCTCAATTCCGAAAATGTGACGAGTCAGATTCGACAGCTTGAAGAGCGCATCGCGGCCATCGAGCCCTTGATCGCATCCAGCCTGATGCCTGTTCCGGCGGAACTAATGGATGACGACAGCGCTGTGGCGTCAAGCGTTTCGGCGGCTCCGCCAATCATCGAATCCACAACACCCGCGCCTGCTGCCGTTCCGCCCACGGCCCATGAATACAAGGCGCCGCCGACGGTGAGACCGCGATCCTCAAGCGTGCTGAGTCGGGAAAGCGAGTTGCAGTTCGGGCAGAAATGGCTGCTGATCATCGGTATCGCGATCACTGTGCTCGCGGTCGGTTACTTTCTCAAGTACTCGTTCGACAAGAACTGGGTCGGGCCGGCCGGCCGTGTCGGTCTCGCCTATCTCGCCGGCTTCGGCGCACTGGGGCTTGGCGAGTTGTTTCGGCGTCGCGGCATGGCCGTCTTCGGTCTCTATCTCATCGGCGGCAGCATCGCCGTTTTCTACTTCGCCGGTTATGCGGCGTTCCAGCTTTATCATCTCATTGATCAGCCGATCGCATTCGGATTGATGGTGGTTGTGACGTGTGTGGCCGGCGTTTTCTCGTTGGTTTACGACACGAAGTGGCTGGCCGTGCTCGGCATCGTGGGCGGCTTCATGACGCCCGTCATCCTCAGTACCGGCGTGGACAATCAGGTCGCGCTGATGACCTACATGACGATTCTGACGGCCGGGATTCTCGCAATCGCCATGTTCAAGCAGTGGCAGCTGTTGAATTACCTGGGGCTCGTCTTCACGTGGCTGCTTTTCAGCGCCTGGTATTTCAAGTATTACGACGAAGCCAGGTTCTGGACGACGACGGTCTATCTCAACATCTTCTTCCTGGCATATGCGTTGGTTCCTTTCGTCTATCACTTTATTCGAACCACTCCGCAGAGTGTCGCCGGCTTCGCCCTGACGCTGCCCAACGCCTTCATCGCGTTCGGCTACTCCTTCCTGACGATCCAGGAGCGATTCCGACTCGAGACTGTCGCCGTCGCAACGATGGCATATGCCGCGATCTTCTTCGCGATGTCGGCGTATCTGCGCATGCGACGCCGCGAGAACAAGGGGGCGTTCGTCCTGCTATTTTCGATGGGGATGCTCTTTCTGGCATTGACTGTTCCGATCTACTTCTCAAAGCACTGGATTACAGTGTTCTGGGCGATACAGGGAATCGTGTTGCTTTGGGCGGCCCTGCGCCTGTCCGATGTCTGGCTGCGAGCCGGCGCCACGCTGCTGATCGTAGGTGCGATCGCAAAGTTGATGGCGTACGACTATCAGTTTCTGTTTGAGCTGAACATCTGGGAACTTTCGATTCGAAGCGGGTATTCCACGCTCCTTGCCGAGCGATGGATGACGATCGGTGTTTCTGTGGCTGCGCTCTTCGTCGCCGGTCGCCTGCTCAAATCGACCGGGCACGACGACAGGGACGCCGCGGAGAATCTCGCCATCGTCTTTTACGCATTGTTCGGTATCTCGCTGTTTGTCGTATTGAACGTGGAAGTCGCGGCGTATTTCCTGGAAGCGGCGCCGCGGGCGCGGATCGCGTCGATCTCCGTCTTGTGGGCGATCTATGCCGCCGTGTTGATGCTGCTCGGCTTTGCACGAAACCTGAGTGTCTTGCGGCGTGTCGCGATTGCACTCTTCGCCGCGACCGTCATCAAGGTATTCGTCCGCGACATGGCCGACGTCGACACACCATTCCGGATTCTCTCGTTTCTGGTTGTTGGCCTGCTGCTTGTCGCCGTATCGTTTCTTTACCACCGGTTTGCGTTGCGGATTCTGCGCTCGCCGGGTGACGACGCCGCCCATTTATGATCCGCCTCCCCGTTGGCACGACGCCCTATACGCACATCGCCCCAATGACAAACTGCAAGTCTTGCGCCCGAATGTGTCCAAGTGCCGTGTTTCGAACTGAATTGTCGGACATTACGGAGGCGTGAATAGGTCTTGCCGCGTGCGTGGGCGACCGATACAGAGAACACGTAGCGTGCTCAGCGATCGACGAACCTGTGGAGTCCCATAAATGTCCAAGCAGCTATCCAATATTCTGACGGAAGCCGGAACGAATGAGGTCGAGGTTCTCGTCTTTCGACTCAACGAAGGCCTTTACGGCGTCAACGTCGCCAAGGTGCGAGAAATCATCGCGAAAGTGACACTAACGAGTCTGCCGAATTCGCATGAGGCCGTTCGCGGCGTGTTCAAGCTTCGCGATCACGTGTATCCGATGGTGGACCTGCGGAAGTTCTTCAACATGCCGCCGGCGAAAGACGAGTCGAACGCCCGCGTCATCGTGACGGAATTCAACTCCGAACGCATGGGCTTCCTCGTCGATCACGTCGATCGAATCTATCGTGTGAGCTGGGGCGACATGTCCGAAGTTCCGAACGTGAACACCAGCGAGGACACGGCGTTGACGAGCGTCCTTCGCGTCGATGATCGCATGATTCTGATGCTCGACTTCGAGCGCGTTGCATTCCGGATCGCCGGGATCACGGATCTGGAAGACGCTGCGCCGGAGGATGAGGGCACGCATCGCTCGGATATCAAGGTCCTCCTGGCAGACGATTCAGCGCTCATGCGACGCATGCTCGGCACGTCAATGACGAACGCGGGTTATCAGGACATCGTGATGGCAAATGACGGAGGCCAGGCGTGGGAGACGCTGCTCGAATTGCTCGAGTCCGCGTCCTTGCCGGATATCGTCGTGACTGATATCGAGATGCCCAAGATGGACGGTTTGCATCTCACCAAGAAGATCAAGGAGCATGAGCAGTTGAAGCATCTGCCTGTGATCGTTTTCAGTTCGCTCGTCAGCGACGACAACCTGAAGAAATGCAAGTCCGTCGGCGCCGATCGTCAGTTGACCAAGCCGGAGCTTCCCGGCCTCGTCAAGGTCATCGACGAACTGGTCAGCGATCGCGTCCCGGCGTAAGGCGGTTCGACAGGGCGGTGTGTCACGATCCGGGATCGCGGCTATAATAGGGACACGTTTCTTAACGAACCGGGGGCGATTTGGTTTCGACCGGGCAAGTTGATGAAATGGTGGCGTGTCGAGGTTGTCGGGAGGCCTCGTTAAACACCTGGCAAAAAACGTTACTTGGCAATACGCAACTTGCCTTGGCAGCCTAAGTAGCTGCCCGTCGAACCGTCGATGTCTGCTGGACGGGGAGGCGCCACTTAGCAGGCTGGTCTTGTCGGGCCGTTCTGAACTGACGAGGCGAGAAAATTTCGGAACTGGATCTTCGCGGAGCCTGTCGATCGGCGCCGCGCGGATTGAGATTTAAACGACCGACTACACACGTAGAGGCCATTTCTGAAGTGCTTTGGGACGCGGGTTCGATTCCCGCCGCCTCCAGTCAGTCAACAAAGGACTTACGAACGCTGTAAACGTTTCGGTTAAAGTTCATAATGGCTCCTGCCAGCATTTTCGAGGGTTTCGTTGTCCCTTGGGAACGCTCGCAGGAGCCATTTTCATGGGCAGACGTGGACCGCAGCCAAAGTGGACAGAAGATGCCAACCGAGTGTCCGTCGTTGGTCTCATTCTGCGATCTGACGGGCGCCTTATTCGCATCGCTACGAAACCCACAAAGAGAATCGAATTCAGGATGCCGCTTCGTGTGCAAGGGTGGGACAGCTCATCCGTGAGAAATCCAAGCTCGTCGCCAGGAAAACCGGCATCGAGCAATCCGCTAATTTTTCCGATCTCAAACTTCCAGATCCGTCCTTCAGTTTGGACGAACTTCTAGCCATTTGAATTATCCAGCCGTTCAATGAGCTTCGTCGTTTTCTGAATGGCCGGATGGTCAGGCGGAAATACTTGCTGTTGCCGGTCGAGAAGCGTCACCAATAACCTGCGAGCTTCGGCGGTACGTCCTCGCTCGATTCTCATTCCCGCGAGTTTCCCCAGGACCAGAAGTGTACGCGGGTCCAATTCGCCGAGTGTTCTCTCAGCCCGATCGACGACTTCGACGAGGGCCGCTTCCGCTTCTTCGAGACGACCTAGGCTCTTTAGCGTTTGAGCGACTTGGCTCCAGGCTCCCAGCGTTAGCGCATCATTTTCCCCACGCGTCTCCCAAAACGACACCAATAGGGCCTCGCGAATCGGGAGCGCGTCTTCGTGACGACCGGTGATGGAGTAAACATTGGCCAACTGTTGGCGATACAGGTGGATTCTCGTGTCGTCCGAATCCAACGCACGATCGGCCACTTCGACGAGGTTCTCGGATATCTCAAGCGATTCGGCAATTTTCCCAGATCCTCGTTTGCTGGAAGCGAGGCGGAACTGGGCTTCGAGCACGAGTTTGTCGTCTTCGGGCAGTATTGCGCGCAGGCGAGCCAATGCCTCCTCAGCGTAGGGTTCCGCCTCGGCGGACCGACGGGAGTTGGTCAGTGTATGCGCGACGTTTCCTATCAATCGAATTGTATCCAGATGATCGCCGCCCAGGTGTTCGCGGCGAATGGCGAGTGCCGCCCGGGTTTCCTTCAGGCTTTGCTCGTACATTGCGAGGGCGAAGTAGGTTATTCCCAACGATTCGTGGATGTCGGCCTCAAGTTTCGGCCGCTCGCCAAATCGTTCGGTTGCGGCCATGGATGCTCTAGAGAGTACGCTGTCGTCAATGACAGCGCGGGCCAGTGTTGCGGCGTTGATCATTTGCAGAGAGGTCTTGAGTTTCGAATCCGCTTCGTCGTCGCCGAGTTGGGACGATATCTCTGTCAGAATCTGTTCGCCCATTTCACGCATGTTGATACTGTTGATCATCGCGCCCTGGAAATCGGAAATCAGCTCGACGTCCGCCAGGGCCGCTTTCGCACGAGCGCTCTCTTCTAATGCGCGGTCGCTTTCGATCTTCGCACGAGCGCTCGCATCATTGGCGCGCTTAGCGCTGCGTGTCGTCAGTATCAGGCCGACAGACAACGCCAGAATGGCTGCTGCGATGCCCGCAACCAGGCCCTTGTTGCGTTTTGTGAACTTGCCCAGTTGATATATTCTGCTCGGCGGACGGGCATCGATGGGCTGGTCGCCTAAATACCGTCGTATGTCGGCGGCGAGTTCCGCCGCCGATCCATAACGGCGATCCCGGTCTTTCTCCAGTGACTTGGCGACGATGGTTTCCACATCGCCGCGCAGACGTTTTTCGATCGCGCCCAGTCTCGGTGGGTCCTGCTCTCGAATGCGCCGCGCGGCTTCGGTGACGGGTAGGCCAGATAAGTCGTGCGGGCGTCGCCCGGCCAGCAGTTCATAGAGCATCACGCCCAGTGCATACACGTCGCATCGCGTATCGAGATCGTGAGAGTTTCCTTCGACCTGCTCCGGACTCATATAAGCCAGGGTTCCGACGAGCTGGCCGATCTCGGTCTGCATCGTGACAGTCTGCATATCCGCGTCGGTCACGCGGGCGATTCCGAAGTCGAGGATTTTCGGCTGTCCGATTGCATCGGTGAACGACGTTTGGGTCGTCGACGTGCGCCGCGTATGAGTCGCGGTATCATCTCTGGGCGCGGCCACCAGGACGTTGCTGGGTTTCAGATCGCGGTGAATGATTCCTTTCTGATGGGCATGTTGAACGGCTTCGCAGACGCGCGCCGACAACTCCAGGCGCTGTCTCGTATTCAATTCATTTGTTGCTGCGAATTGGTCGAGCGGCTCGCCATCGACCAACTCCATGACGAAAAACGGTTGACGGCCCATGGGCGTGTTGGCCAGGCCCGCCTCAAAAATCTGTGCGATGCCCGCGTGCTGCAACTGACCTAGTACGTGCGCTTCGTGTTGAAAGCGCTTCAGCAACTCACGATCGATCCGGCCCGGGCGCAGGACCTTGAGGGCGACTTTTCGTTTGGGTGATTCCTGCTCGGCTTCGTAAATCACGCCCATGCCGCCGCGACCGATCTCGCGGACAATCGCGTAGCCGCCGATTTCGTCGGGTCGGTTCGACGGTCCGTCACTGACAGCGTCGAAGCCGTCGGCAAGCATTTCCAGGCTGCGACCGTCCTCCGCTGCTTCGACGAGCAGGTGTTTGGCGCTGTCGGCCTTGAGAAGTGATTCGACTTCATGACGGAGACCGTCGTCGTTGCCGCAAAGCTGAGCCAGTCGGCCGTCGCGTTGCGCTGCCGGCAGGTCGCAAACCTCGTCGAATACGTCCATCACGCGACGATAGTGCTCCGAAGACTTCATTTCGACGCCTTGTCATCTAGTTCCCGGATCAACCACGCCCGCGCACGTCGCCATTCCTTCTCGATCGTCGAGTCGGATACGCCCAGGACGTTTGCGGATTCCTCGATCGTCAGCGAACCGAAAAAGCGCAGCTCGATGATGCGGGCATGCCGCTCGTCAAGCGCAACGAGCTTCTTAAGCGCGTCGTCGAGCGCCAGCAAATCGACCGTCGAGCCGTGCGTCGGCGTTTGAAGCAGCGTCGGCGTCGAATCACGTGCCTTCTGCGCGAGGATGCGCCGCCGCGCATGGTCGGTCAGGATCTGGCGCATCGCAGTCGCGGCCACCGCACAGAAATGTGCACGGTCCTGCCATCGAGCGTTCGGTGAATCGACAAGTTTGATAAACGCCTCATGCACGAGGGCCGTGGGTTGAAGCGTGTGATCGGCGGGTTGATTGCGAAAGTACGCCCCGGCCCGGGCGCGGAGTTCGGCATA
>JAJDEC010000161.1 GCA_029259995.1 Phycisphaerae bacterium | reverse complement strand
CGATTCCGCGCGCGTCGAACCCCGTCGTGTTTGCATCGCGAAGGAAGAAGCCGGGGCCGCAGCCCGCGTCGAGGAGTGTCTTCGCATTCGGTGCGAGCCTGCGGATGTGGTTCAGCCGTTTTCGATTCGTTCGGGCCATGGCCGAGGCCATGGCGAAGTAGTCGTTGTAGCCCTTGCGGACATTGGCGTCTTCGAAATAGCCCTTGTCATAGAAGGCGCCGGCGTCGAGTCGCGTGTCGTGGGTCCAGGCGAGTCGGCATCCGGGGCATTGCGCGATCTGGTATCCGCGAACGACGTCGCGCTGCTTTGCGTCGGTTCGGCCACAGGCGCGGCAGGCGTCGAATGCTATCGATGGCTCGGCGATGGCGATCATGCGGTTCGTTTCATTTCGCGAATCGCGTCCAGGCGGCGTTTGACTTCGCTTGGCGGTTCGGCGTGACGGAGGATCTTGCGTCGAGTTGTCGACATGCGCAGCGCCGTTGTGCTCGGGACGCCAACGGCATCTGCGACGACGTAGAGCGGCCGCTGTTTGACTTCATCGTATGTGCGGCCGAGGTATTGCCCCATGAGCCACAGGCCAACGAGCTGAACGCCGCCCATGCAAAGGACGGTTGCGATCAGCGAGGCCCAGCCGTCGACCTTGTCGAATCCTGGAAGGCCGATGATGTGACCGACGAGGACGAATGCAAGATAGCAGCCTGACAACGCCGAGAAGGCGAGGCCGGCCATGCCCATGTATCGCAGCGGTTTGGCCGACAGCGAAAAGACGCCGTCTGTCAGAAGACGAATCAGGCGGATGGTGGAGTACTTCGCGTCGCCGCCGTTCCGCCGGGATTCTTCGAATCGAACGATTTCCTGGTTGAAGCCGATCCAGCGGGCGAGACCGCGATTGAATCGGCCGTGTTCGCGCAGGCGCGACATGGCCTCGACGGCGCATCGATCGTAGAGCCGGAAATCGGCGGATTGCGGGACGATGTCCACGTCGCAGAGGCGTTCGAGCATGGCGTAGCCGATGCGTTTGCCGAGTCGACGGAATCGCGACTTGTCGGTGGCCGACTGTCGAATTCCGTGGACGACATCGGCGCCGTCGCGCCAGGCGTCGAGCATTTTCGGGATCGCCTCGGGCGGGTGCTGGAGATCGCCGTCCATCGTGACGACAGATTGTCCGGCGGCGTGATCGAGGCCCGCCTGGATGGCGTTCTGATGTCCGAACGGTCGCGAGAGGCGCAGCAACTTGAAGCGCGCGTCCTTGGCGTTCGCGGCGGCGACGAGGTCGTCCGTTTCGTCGGTGCTCCCATCGCTGACGAAGATGACTTCATAGCTTTCCGTGACGTCGTGGAGTGCGAGTTTGAGGCGTGAGATCATTGCGGCGATGTTCTCGGCTTCGTCAAGGACAGGAATGACGATGCTGAGGAATACGGCCGAACGCGGCGGATCGCTTCGAAAGTTCATCCGCGAGCGGTCGTCGAAGGCGGATCGGGCAGGGCTGGTCGCCGGGGGGGCTTCGAATCGGTTATTGGGTGACGTCATTGGCGATCTCGATCCAATTGGCGCGCGGAGACACGCATTTCGGGTACGGGCGGCGCATCGGCCGTACGCCGAGAATCGCCCCAACTCTATGAGAGCATCGGCGTTGCGAGCGCAGCGGGCTTAGCGCGTGAGAGTGAGGCGCAATATCTGCCGGTTGGAGAGATTGAATCCGCCGATTCCGCGCCGCCAGCAGTCGTGCAGGCATTGCCGATATGCAATAAGCGCATGTCTGGGGCACGGGTTTGTTGTGCGCATGCTGTTCGTTGGGATTCTCAGGAGTCCCGAGGTCTGGGTTCGTCATGATGAGTGGATCGATCGCCATGAGATTGCACGACGCGGATTCGTCCGTATCACGTGCGCCTTCGGGCGTTCCGTTGTGGCGAATGGGGCTGCTGCTCACAATATTCAGCGCCGTGGTCTTCGTCATGCTGCGAATGCCGCAGTTGCCGGTCCATTTCCAGATCGATGGACAACTCGCCGAGTATCTCGCGTGGTCCAAATCGCCCGCTTCGATCGGTAACAGCTTCAACCAGGAACTGAATCCGCGATTGTTCAGCGTCTACTATCCGACGATGGCGTATGCGGCGCGATTCGTGGATCGACTCGATCTGCTGCGTGGCGCGTTTGCGATTGAGCTCGTGTTGTTGGCGACGGCCGTGTTTCTTCTCGGCGTCACGCTGACGCGGAACGCGCTCGCTGGTGTGATCACTTCGATGGCGGTTGTCTGGGGCAACGCGATGGCCGCTTCCCTTGGGGGATCGAGCGGTGTGGGGCTGGTGTGCAATCCGGAGTTTCCGGCGACGGCGGCGATCTGCGTGGCACTGGCGCTTTCATGGAATCGTCGCCATTGTACGGCGGCGCTGATTGCGGGCCTGGCGTTCAACGTTCACGGGTCGATAGCGTTGTTCGGGGCAGTCATGGTCTGTGTTGCTGCATGGACGGACGCGATTCAGCGTCAAACGATTCGTCGAGCGATGTCGGCGTGCGCGATTTGCGCGATCGCGGCCGCGCCGACCGTGATCTGGGTGTTCATGACTCCGACGCCGGTGGATGGGGCGGGGCTGGAGACGTGGCTTCGGTTTCCGAAGTGGATCTATCCGATGCACATTTTTGTTTCGGATACGCCGCTGGTCGCGTGGTTGCGCCTGGCGGTCTGTCTGATTCCCGGTGTGCTCGGCTGGGCGCTGTTGCGGGAGACTTACGATCCGCGGATCGGCGTCGTACAGGGTTGGATGATCGCGGCGGCGCTGTTGCTCGTCGTGGGGTATGTGTTTGTCGAGATCTGGCCCGTGCGATTTGTTGCGCAGCTGACGCTGTGGCGCGGCACGCGATTCGTCCTGTTCGCTGCGATGGCGATCGGGATCGCGTGGCTGATCGACGTCGCGCGACGCGGCGGGATTCGTTCTCTTGTTGCCGGAATTGCCATGACGGGTTTTCTGGTGCCGATGCATCCGGCGCTGGCGGCGCCGGCGCATATCGCATTGGGAATCCTGATTGCGATCGTGGCGGCGAGCGTGAAGGGCGTGAATCGCGCTTACCTGTTGGCGCTCTTGGGGATCGTCATCGGTCTCGCCGGAATCGAAGTCTCACGTGTTGCGAATTTGTCGGCGTATTTCGCTCCGCGCTGGTTTGCTGTCGCCGTCGTGATGGCGGGACTGCTGATCTGGGCGTCACACAAATTGAATTCAATCCGGCCGGCCTGCGCCGTTGCGTTTGCGATCGGTGCGTGCGTTTTCATTCAACATGTCGGGGCCGTTCATACATTTGATGGTGATCAGAAACGCCGGGCGACGGCGATTCTTGAGCTGGCGCCGGCGATACAGCGATCGTGCCCGAGTGGAAGGACGGTCGTTGCACCGCCGGATGTACGGAATCCAGGGGCGTGGGCAAATCGGGGTTCGTTTCTGTGTCGTCAGCAATTGACTGTGTACGCGTATGGTCCCTGGCTCGTCGATCCATTGTTCGAACGGATGGCATGGTACCTCGGCAGGGACGCGCTCGACGCGGAGGACGGACCGCTGATGGGGCGATTGCTGGACGGCTATCGATCTCGATCGACGGCATCGTTCAAGGCGTTGAGCGAACGCTACGGCGTCGGCGTAGCCATCGTGGAACTGAATCAGCGTCTCGATTTTGACGTGGTTGCAGAGAACGATGTATTCCGCGTGTATGACTTGTCGACGCCATTCGGCGTGGCGCACGTAAGGAGTGACGGGATTGAGTGAACGCGCAACGATCACGAATCCGGGTGTCATTGAGATCGGCGCTGAAACCCAGGATGGCAGGTCAATCGGGCGCGTCGTTCGATCGCTGATTCAAGTTGCGATCGGCGTCGGGCTTGTGACGTGGCTCGTTCAATCCGGCGCGCTGCAATGGCCGACGATGTCGCGGCTTTCCGACGCGCCGGGGATGCTGTCGATTGCGATGGCGCTGGTCATCGGCAACTACGTGTTTCTTTCGCTCCGGCTGAAGTTTGTGGTTCGGGCATCGGGTGGGGACGTTGCGTGGACGGACGCGTTGCGGTTCACGTTGGCCGGCGCCTTTGCGGGATGGTTGATTCCCGGCGGAATGGGTTCGGATCTGACGAAGGCGTACTTGCTGGGGCGCGATTCGTGCGGAAGCGTGGGAACGGGCATCGGGGCCGCGATGGTCGATCGGATTCTCGGATTGACGGCACTGATGACGCTGGCGGTCGTTGGACAAATTGCTGCATGGGACACGGTGTCCGGAGATCCGGCGCTGCGCGTGCTTTTCCTGGCGTGTAGTTTGCTGCTTGGGGCGTTTGTCGCGTTGTTCCTTGTCGGGCACACGATGTCCGCGGGGACGACATGGTGCGAACAGAACCCTGCAGAGGCGTCGCGGGGAATGCGCGCGATGTTGCTGCGAATCATGGGGGCCATGGTGCTGGCGACGCGTCGGCCCTGGACGATGTGCGCGGCTTTCTTGTGGTCGTTGTGTGCGCAGGCGTCAATCGTTGCGGCGGCGATCGTGATCTGTATGTCGCTGAGGAATGCACTGCCGAATCTGGCGACTTGCGCATTGATTCCCGTGGGCTTTGTGGCGAATGCGTTACCGCTGGCGCCGGGCGGGCTGGGCGTGGGTGAGGCAGTATTTGAATCGTTGTTCACGCTGGCAGGGACGATGGGCGGCGCCGAGACGGCATTGAGCTGGCGTACCCTGGCGGTGATTGGGAGCCTTCCGGGGCTTTGGTTCGTGATCCGACTTGCGCGGATGCGTCAGTCGGCGCGTCCGGGTTCAGGCGAGTTGCTGGCTACGGCGTAGCGCCGGGCGATGGCCGAGAATAGAGACACATGACGATATTCATCCTGCTGCCTGCTTACAACGAAGAAGACTCCATTCCTGCGCTGCTTCCGCGGATTCGCGACTCGATGCGCGACGGCGGGTTCTCGTATCGCATTGTCCTGGTCGACGATGGCAGCATGGACGAGACGGCGGCGCGGGCGGAGCGATTTGCGCGGGAGATGCCGATCGACATTCTGCGACATTCGATCAATCGCGGACTCGGCGAAACGATTCGCGATGGGATCGAACATTGCGTTCGCTCCGGATCGCCAGGGGATATTGTTGTGCGGATGGACTGCGATGATTCGCAGGATCCGTCGTATGTCGCGGCGCTTGTTGAGAAGATTGAGTCGGGCTGTGATGTCGTTGTGACGTCGCGCTATCAGCCGGGCGGGGGGCAGTCGGGCGTCGAGGGGCATCGGAAGCTGCTGAGCTGGGGCGCGGGGCTTTACATGAAGCTGCTGTTTCCGATTCGCGGCCTGCGCGATTATTCGTGCGGCTATCGTGCGTATCGCTGGGAGACGCTGAAGAAGGCGATTGACGTTTACGGCAATCGGTTCATTGAGCGCAAGGATCTTGGGTTCTCCTGCACGCTGGAGAAGGTGGTCAAGCTTGATCTGCTGGGGGCGCGCTTTGGCGAAGTCGCGCATTTCCTTCATTACGATCGCAAGAAGAGCGCGAGCAAGATGGCGAGCATGCCCACGACGTGGGGCTATCTGCTGCTTGCGTTGAAGTACAGCAAATGGTTCGGCGTGCGACGCCGATTCTGGAAGCGGCGCATCGGCGAACTGACCGGCGCCGTCTCGGAGCAAACAACTCAGACGGAAAGGCCGGCGACATGTGCGGCATCGCAGGCTGCCTGAATTTCGACGCATCGTCCTCCGTTCCGCATTCGCTGATCCAGGCGATGGCGGACTCGTTGGCGCATCGCGGTCCGGACGGCGAAGGGTACTTCGTCGAGGGCCCCGTCGCGCTGGGGCATCGGCGGCTGGCGATCATCGATGTGGCGGGCGGGGCGCAACCGATTCGAAATGAGTCGGGGACGCTTTGGCTGATCTGCAACGGCGAGATCTACAATCACATTGAATTACGTCGCGAACTGGTGGGGCGACATCAGTTTCGCTCGAACAGCGACAACGAAGTCATTCTGCATCTGTTCGAAGAAATGGGACCGGCGTGCGTCGAGAAGCTGAACGGTATGTTCGCGTTCGCCATATGGGATTCGCGGAAGAAGTCGCTTTTCATGGCGCGGGATCGGCTCGGTATCAAGCCGCTGTATTGGGCGCGCCGCGAAGACGGATTCCTGTTCGCATCAGAGATCAAGGCGCTGTTCGCGTCGGCGCGCGTGCGGCCGACGGTCAATCGCGAGGCGCTGCCCGAGTATCTGACGTTTCAGTTTCTGCTCGGCGATGCGACGTTGTTCGACGGCGTGCAGAAGCTGGAGCCGGGAACGCATCTGACGCTGCGGCCGTTTGAGGATGCGCGCCCTGTCGTGCGGCGCTACTGGGATTTCGATTACGAACTGGATCATGAGCCGTCTTATAACGATCACGTTGCGCGCGTGTCGATGTTGTTGAAGGATTCCGTGGCGCTTCGTCTGCGGAGTGATGTGCCCGTCGGGGCTTATCTGTCGGGTGGACTGGACAGCAGCGTCGTTGCGACGCTGGCGGCGAACCAACGCGGCGGTGCGCTGCCCGTATTTACGGGGGCGTTTGACGAGGGGATACAGTATGACGAGTCGCGTTATGCGCGGAGCGTGGCGACGGCGTGCGGGGCGGCGTATCAAGAGACGCGACCGGACGCGGAGGGATTTTGTCGCGACATGCCGGCGCTGGCGTGGTTGATGGATGAGCCTGCGGCGGGACCGGGACTGTATCCGCAGTTCCATGTTGCGAGGCTGGCGTCGCAGCATGTGAAGGTCTGTCTCGGTGGTCAGGGCGGCGATGAGTTGTTCGGCGGGTATGCGCGTTATCTCGCGGCGTATCTTGAGCAATGTCTGAAGGGCGCAATCCACGGGACGCAGGGCGGCGCGGATTACGTGGTGACGTGGGATGAGATCGCGCCGAATCTTCCGCTGCTTCAGGAATACACGAATCTGTTGCAGGGCTTCTGGTCGAAGGGGCTGTTCGACGACATGCCGCTGCGCTATCTTGCGCTGGTCGATCGATCGGCGGGGCTGGAGCGCGTGATGTCGCCGGATGTGTGGAACGAATCGGCGCGCGGCGCTGTCGTTGAGCGGTTCCGTTCGCATTTCGAGGCGCCTTCGGCGAAGAGTTACTTCGTGCGGATGACGCATTTTGATTTGAAGTCGCTCTTGCCGGCGCTATTGCACGTTGAGGATCGCGTGAGCATGGGGGCGTCGCTGGAGACGCGGGTGCCGCTATTGGATCATCGCATCGTCGAGGCCGTGACGCGGATGCCGCCGATCATGCGGTTTCGCGGGGCGTGTTCGAAGCGGGTGCTGCGGCGCGTGGCGACGGGGGTTGTACCGCAGTCGATCCTGGATCGGCGGGACAAGATGGGTTTCCCTGTGCCGTTTGATGAGTGGTTTGCAAAGGAGCCCGTGCGTTCGTTTGTTCGGGATGCGCTACTGGGTTCGACGGCGCGGCAGCGGGGGCTTTGGGATGTGTCGAAGCTGGAGCGGGAGATGGGGAATACGGGGCGGTTTAATCGCAAGCTCTGGGGGCTGCTGAATCTGGAGTTGTGGATGCGGCAGTTTGAGGGCGTGAGCGTGCCGTTTGCGCGGCCCGCGGGCGTCGGGCGGGTTGCGGCGTCGGGGGATTCGGTGGGGCGGTATCGTGCGCGGGCGTCTTGAGGTGGACGGTATTTGATCCGTAGTAGGGCGGGTGGTATCCGCTCTACGAAGCTCGGCAGTCTTAATGAACGTTGTCTTTGTGCGTTTGATTGTCTGGCTTCAGGCGTGAGAAATCCTGGCACTTCCTCCGCCCCTTCGGGGCGGAATTCTGAGAAGAAACGCTATCCACGGGTTTCGTTGCACCGCTTCGCGGTTTCACTCCACCCGTTGCTACGATCCGTCGCTCCTTCGGAGCGAGGTTTGTCGTGCAGACACAGATTCAGGTTCACGATGCCGGTCTTGGGGTTTTGCCGATTGATATTGGGTGAGTGGTGAGTGGTGAGTGGTG
>JAJDEC010000017.1 GCA_029259995.1 Phycisphaerae bacterium | reverse complement strand
AGCGTCCCCATCCCATTCCATGACGCCAACAACGGCCCCTCCAACCATCTGCTTCGCAACGATGGCGACAAGGGGTTTACCGACGTCACACAGGAGACCGGCCTCGACGTGAACAATGCCCGCTTCAGCCTCGCAGCTTCGTGGGCTGACTACGACGATGACGGCGATCCCGATCTCTACGTCGCCAACGACTTCGGTCGCAACAACCTCTATCGCAACGACGGCGGACGATTCACGGATGTTGCCGCCGATGCGGGCGTCGAAGATCAGGCCGCCGGCATGGGCGCCAGTTGGGCGGATTACGATCGCGACGGCGATCTCGATCTCTATGTCAGCAACATGTTCAGCTCTGCGGGCCGACGAATCGCCTATCAGTCGCGATTCATGCAGAACAAGAATGACGATTCACGCCACGCCGCCCAGCACCACAGTCTTGGCAATTCCCTGTTCGCCAATCTCGGGAATTCTCGATTCAAAGACGAGTCGGATCGCTGCGGCGTGCGCGTTGGACGATGGGCCTGGGGCGCAGGATTTGTTGATTTCAACAACGATGGGTTCGAAGACATCGTCGTTCCCAACGGATTCCTCACCAATCAATACAAGGACGACTTGTGAAGCTTCTTCTGGCGGCGCGTCGCGTCGCCCGGACCGGCAAACGCAGCCGAGAGCACTTCAGAATCGAATCTTCACGACTACGTCAACGGCTGGGCCGCGATGACGCAGCTCATGCATTCAGGCAAATCGTGGAGCGGCCACGAACGCAATTGTGCCTACCTCAACGTGGGCGACGGAACCTTCGTGGACGTGTCCGCCGCGACCGGGCTCGACTTTCTGGACGACGGCCGATCCATGGCGACAACCGACTGGGACAGCGATGGCGATCTCGACATATGGCTGAAGAATCGAACGGGGCCGCAGTTGCGATTCCTCCGAAATGACGCGTCCGCCGCGGGCGCGTTCGTCGCCTTCAAGCTCGTCGGCACGACCTGCAATCGCGATGGGATCGGCACAAGAATCACGATCAAGACGGATCAGGAACAACAGATGAAGGCCCTTCAGGCCGGCGACGGTTATCTCGCTCAGTCGTCAAAGTGGATTCATTTCGGACTCGACTCGGCAAACCGCAAAATCAACGCGACCATCCAATGGCCAGACGGGAAAACCCATCAGCTGATCGATCTCAAATCCGGCAAGCGATATGAAGTCACGCAGGGCGCAACGCCCCGTTTAGTCCCGTCGCGATCACAAATCCGCATCCGGGAATCATCAGCCGACGACGACCAGTCGACACATCCCGTGCGAATCGTCCTTCGCCAACCGCTGGCCTCGCCGCCGTCGCTGCGATCCATTGGCAAGAAAGATTCGTCCGGCCCGACGCTCATCACGTTGTGGGCGCAGTGGTGCGCCCCCTGCCGTAACGAACTCGCGAATTGGGCGTCGGAATCCGATCGACTTCGGGCCGCATCGATTCACGTCGTCGCGCTGAACGTCGATCAACCCGGGGATCGGAAGAAGGCCCAGACATTCCTGGATATCGCCATCGCGGGCAATGCGCCAAGCCGGAACATCACGCCCGTCTTTGCTGACGACGCGACGATCAAGTCCGTCTCGGCTATCGTCAAGCACATTCGTGATCAGGATGCCGAAACGCTGGCACTGCCGATGAGTCTGCTGATCTCCGCCAAGGGGGACATCCAGATTCTCTACATGGGCTCATTACCAGTTGACACCGTCGTTCTGGATGCCGCCGAATTCGGCCATGACAGGGCCAAGGCGTTTCGTCGCGCCGCGTTTCCAGGGCGCTGGTTCTTCAGGATTCAGCGGAACCTCGCGGAGCTGGCCGCCGAACTCCGGCGCGTCGGCAACACGAAGGATGCGGAAAGCTACGACGCTCCATAGGGCGGAATGATCCGCAACATCGTCGCATCGAGATTTGATATCGATAACGGCTGAAATAACAGCCGACATCGCCGATCGTGCGATAAGACACTGCGACAATCATCATTCTCATATTTCTGCATAGAAATTATGTGATTTGCGATGGCTCACTCGGTTATACTGGGACCTATCTGGAGTGAGCCGTCCATCGGGGCCCCTGCGGTCCTGCCATCATCCATTCGTCGCTTGAATCGGCGGAATTGTCAGTTGGCCAAGGTGCATTCGCGCGCCTGAGGCCCGGGAGGTAAGGTATGTGGGTTTCCAGGGGCAAGTGCTGTCTTGCCGCATTGATCGTTGCATTCATCACAAGCCCTTTGCTTGCACAAAACGGCTGGGTGGATTTCACGGATGAGACGTCGACGCGGCTCTTCTCCAATCCAGACGTTGGCGCCAGTGATACCCAGGAAAAGGACTACGCATGGGCCGACCTGGACCAGGACGGCGACATCGACCTCGTCTGCGTACGAAAACAGCCATTCACGACGCCGGGCCGTCGAACCAATCTGCTGCTCATGAATGAAGGGGTTGCGGAGGGCCACCCGATCGACGGCGTGCTCACCGATCGGACCACCGTCTTCGCCACGGACGCGGACGACGGCGGCCAGGGCTTCATGGACGAAACAAACGATCGCGATGTGTTCATCGCCGATGTCAATAACGACACATGGCTGGATGTCATCACCGTTTCCACGCTGAGCGACGGACTTGCCAAGACAATCTCTCATCCGCGCGTTTACATCAATCTCGGCGAAAGTGTCGGCGGTACCTGGCTCGGCCTGCGATACGAAGAGGCTCGAATTCCACAACTGCTGACGATCCCCGGCGGCCTCGCCGTCGCGCCGCGCCTCTGTTCGATTGCCGCGGCGGATGTGAACGGTGACGGCTTCGTTGACCTCTATGTCGGCGACTACGACTCCGGCGGTGTCGGCGGCGGTTTCCCCGAAAACGCAGCGGAGGACGTCAACGACCGCCTCCTGATAAACGACGGCACGGGCCATTTTGTTGATTCCAATGAAACCCGGATGACCAGCGAAATGCTGCTGTCGGCCTTCGCGATGGCGTCCGCATTCGGCGACATGAATGGCGACGGCTTTGTCGATCTCGTCAAGGACACGGCCCTGAATTTCCCCCAACGTGTCTCCGTCAGTTACAACGATCCCAACAACGAGGGATTCTTCGATGACTTCGACGTCGTCGACGACAACGCGCCCTATCACATCACGATCGGTGACCTGAATACGGACAACAGGCTCGACATCGTCATCACGGACGATGGCCGCGATCACTATCTCCTGAATCAAGGCAACGGCCCCGACGGCCTCGCCAACTTCACGCGATTCGATTTCATCCGCGCGTCGGGGACCGACGCGGAATTCGGCGGCAATTCGTATATCGCCGACATGAACAATGACGGACTCAACGATGTCTTTGTCTGCGACGTCGATGTGGACATCGATCAGAATTGCGGCCGTCGGCTGCACCTGTATCGCAATCTCGGCAACCTGCCCAATGTGACGCTTCAGGAACAAGGCGCCGTGCAGCCGTGGAATCACAACGGCACGCACGATATTGCCGTCTTCGACATCAACGGCGACGGCTGGCTCGACATGGTCATCGGCCATTGCCTTGGAACCAACGTCTGGATGAATGTGCCGCCGATCGGTGTCGAATTCAGTTATCCCGATGGACTACCCGCCAACGTGGTTCCCGACACGCCGACGTCATTCCATGTTGTCGTCAGCGATCAGGGCCTGGCGCCGACGCCCGGCACCGGTCGTCAGTTCACATCCATTGACGGCGCTCCGTTCGTCGAAACTCTGATGACGGAAGAATCGCCGAACACGTATCTCGCGACGCTGCCCGCAGTCCCGTGCACGTCCACCGTGCAGTACTACTTCAGCGTCGGCACGATCGCCAACGATGAGTTGGATCCGGCCGGCGGCGCGGCGTCACCGTTCTCCGCCCTTTCCTCTGCGGGTTTTGAAGTCGATTTCGTCGACGCGTTCGAAACCGCATTGCCGGGCTGGACCGTGACCAGCGATGCGTCGCTGACATCCGGCGAATGGGAGCGCGTCGATCCGATTGGCACCTTCTTCCCCGACGGCAGCACGACGCCCGCCCAGCCCGAAAGCGACTTCGGCGCATCGGCCGGCGAAACCCAGTGTTACATCACGATGCAGCATCCCGCAGTCGGCCCCGCCGGCGCATCCGACGTCGATGGCGGCCCCACGATCCTGACGTCACCTGTATTCGATCTCACGGGTACAGACGCCGTGATCACGTACGCTCGATGGTTCTTCTGCAACACCGCGGGAACACCGACTCAGGATTCCCTGGTCACGGAAGTCAGCAACGGCGGCCCATGGGTACTGGTCGACGAGATTTTCAGCACCGACGGCGTTTGGGAGGCAGTTTCCTTCCAGGTCAGCGACTTCGTCGCCCCGTCGGCGACCGTCCAGGTGCGATTCCGAACGGAAGACACGCCGAATGATTCCGTGACGGAAGCCGGCATCGACAGCTTCACAGTCGGTCGTTACATCTGCCCCGTCGATTGTGTCGACAACGTTGATTGCGACGACGGCATCGCCTGCAACGGCCTCGAAACCTGCGTCAACGACATTTGCCAGGATGGCGTTTCACCTTGCGCGGATCCCACGCCCCTGTGCGACGAATCCGCGGACGCGTGCGTCGCCTGTCTGAACGACAGCGCGTGCGACGACGGCCTCTTCTGCAACGGCCAGGAAACCTGCGACGCAGGCATTTGCCAGCCCGGCACGCCGCCGTGTCCCGTCAACCTGACGTGCGACGAAGTCACGGACATGTGCGTCGGCTGCGTCGATGACGGCGACTGCGACGACGGCAACTTCTGCAACGGCCAGGAAACCTGCGGACCGAACAATGTCTGCATCTCCGCATCAGTCGGCGTCGTGAACAACACGTTTGACGGCCCAACCGGCTGGACGGACAACATTCCGAACGACGGCGCAATTACCTACACTGGGACATTGAGCACGACGGGCCCCAACGGCGGCGGCGGCGGCGGTTTTGCCTGGTCAAGCCAGGGAAGCGTCAACGTCTCCGGCAGTCCGCTCGAATTCGATCTGATTTCCTACACGACGTCGGACACGGGAACCTGGGATCGACCGGTCTTCGTCGTCAATGGATCCTTCTTCGGTCTCAACCTCGACGGAACGATCGGCTCGAACATTCCGACTCAGGGCCAGGGCGCATTCGGAACGATCGACAACGACAATCCCGTCGCCGTGCCGATTCACTTCACGGTCGACCTGCAGTCGCTCGTCGGCGCCGGTCCCTACGAAATCGGATTCGGCGTCATGAGCGCCGACGGCCTGCAGGGCGCCGGCATCGGCACGTTTGACACCGTGCTGCCGGCCAGCGCGCCGTTCGATCCCTGCCCCGGCCTGTTCTGCAACGATGTCATTGATGGATGCGTCGAATGCATCGATGCAGCCGACTGTGATGATGGAAACTTCTGCAACGGTGCCGAACAATGCATCAACGGCAGTTGCGAAGCCGGGATTGAACCGTGTCCGATCGAGAATTGCGACGAAGTCCTGGACACATGCCCCATCCAGTTGCAGCCCGTCGCAGGTGATCCAATCCTCGGCCTCTCTGTCGCCGAGCTCGCTCGGTTCGACGCCGGCCGATTGAAATTCGACGAAGTCCTGACGGATTCCGGAGGGCTCGGCCCGATCTTCAACCAGAACTCCTGCTCCGCCTGTCACAACACGGGCGGACTCGGCGGATCGGGTTCCATTCTCGTGACGCGCTTCGGCGCTGTCGACAAGGACGGGTTCCTGGGACTGGACGAATTCGGCGGATCCTTGCTGCAACACAGCGCGCTCAGCCCAGAGTGCGTCGAAGTCATACCGCCCGAAGCCAACGTCATCGCCAATCGCGTGACACCGCCCCTCTTCGGGTTTGGTCTCATCGAGGCGATTGCCGACGCGGACCTCCTCGCCAATGAGACGACGCCGCCCGCGGGAATCAGCGGCCGCGCACATCTCGTCGAGCCTCTGGAAGATCCCGGCAATGTTCGCGTCTCGCGTTTCGGCTGGAAAGCCCAGGTCCCGACGGTCCTGACGTTCTCCGCCGATGCGTCGCTCAACGAGATGGGGCTGACCAATCGATTCCTGATCAACGAGAATGATCCGAACGGAATACTCCCGCCGGCCTTGAACGAATGTGATACGGTGCCGGATCCCGAGGACGGCCCCGAAGGCGGCATTCCGGGCAATCCGCATTTCATCGATCGCGTGACGGACTTCCAGCGCTTCCTCGCTCCCCCGCCGCAGACGCCGCGCTCGGGCATGTCGGGCGAAGCCGTCTTCACCAGCGTCGGCTGCGCCGATTGCCACACGCCTTCGTTCAATTCCGGCGCTGCGCCCGAGGCAGCCCTCGCATCGAAGACCGTCAAGGCCTACTCTGACTTCCTGCTCCATGACATGGGCGGGCTCGGGGACGGCATTGCACAAGGCGACGCAGCCGTCACGGAAATGCGAACGCCGCCACTATGGGGCCTGCGACTGCGAACCGCATTCCTGCATGACGCCCGCGTGTCGAGCGGTTCGTATGACAATCGGGTCCGCGACGCCATCGCGGCACACGGTGCCAACGGCAGCGAAGCCGCCGCATCCGCCACGGCTTTCGCCGGATTGTCCGGTCCCGATCAGGATGCCCTTGTCGCATTCCTCGACTCCCTCGGCCGACGCGAATTCGATCACGACGGCAACGGCGCCATTACGACGTACGATCTCGGCGTGTTTCAATTGTGTTATGCCGCGGGTGGTCCGTTCGATGCGGATGACGAGTGTGCCATCTCGGATGTGGATCAGGACGGCGACGTGGACGATGACGATCTGGCGTTGTTCCTGACGGTCTACACCGGCTCACAGGACGACTGCGACGCCGATCTGACCAACGACGCCATCCAGATTGCAACAGGGGCCGTCAACGACTGCAATCTCAACGGCATTCCGGATGACTGCGACGCACCGTTCGATCTCATTGTTGAATTCGTTCAGCAAATGCTTCTCACGTCGCCGCGAGGTCTGCTGCCCGTCTGCCCGCTCTTCGACGGCAACGACGATGGCATTCTCGATGGCAGAGATGTCGGACCGTTCACGCAGCAGTTGTTGCCCTAGCGACGAACCGCCCGCAAACCTGCAATCAGGAATAATTCAACCCCGCGAAGCGCATGCCGGCTTCGCGGGGTTTTTCACTGTCGATCCGGGAACATCGAGTTCCGCGGATTGTTCCCGATCGCGCCGCAGGCTGCGGCCATCCTTCTGCGCAATTTCATTGCGGCGCATTCAGATCCTGATCAATTGGACGTCGTTGTATTGGGAAGCGCCGGCTGAATGGAAAGGAAAAACGGCGGCCGGACAGCGAAGATATTTATACTGGACGTACAAAGGCAAAGCGACGTCGCACATGTCTCCGCTGCCGGCCGACCCCTACTCCTCCCCAAAGCAAGCATGAAAGGTCAGATTATTGTCTTGCCGACAGACGCGGGAAAACCGCAGTATCCCGGCGATCATTTCCAAGCCCGCAGAAAGGCCTCGCTGCCAGGTACGAGTCGTCACTCGTACTCAGCAAACCGCCGTAGAGATAGGGTTATTGTCGCGGGTTCAATTCTCGATGACAAGGTTTTTGCATAGTTTTTATGCACAAACAATCGTATCACAGGGCCTGGGCTCTGCGTGGACCGACAGTTTATTTGTTGATAACGATATCGTGATGCAGAAACCGATGACGTGACCGCGCGAGTTCCAATTGTGGAATCCCCAATTGGAAACCCAATTCGACGCGTGCGTGAATCGACGGCAGAAACACATACGCGACGTGAAGTTGCGTGGCCTCAAGCCTGCGCTGTCGACACTCAGCTTCCGAGTAATTGATCGATCAATGAGCCGATGTCGTCGTCCTCTTGGTCGACCGTGAATGCCGCGCCCGAAGCGCCGCCTCCGCCGGTCCGCTCGACGCTCGTCGACGCATCAAAGAAGAAAACAGTTCCTGAGAGCCGGATTCGAATCGTATCGCCGCAATCGAAATCGACATCACGACGCCACGACTTGTCTGCATCGGCGTCGCCAAACGGGAAACCGCTGGAATCGCTGAACCGGACGCCTTCAAACGTAATCTGCTCAAGATCACCATCGCAATCCAGCCGAATCGTCATCGTCTGATTCGGAGCGACGCTCCCGACGGCCCCGGAATCCGAGACGGACTCCGAATCCCGAAACGTATCCTCGAGTATGTTTCGGCTGTCGCTCATCTGGACGTCCGGTACGGCGATGAAACCCGTGCCGTTTTCCACGACGATCGTCACGCCCGGCTGGAACAGACCGCCCAGTGCATCGCACCCGGCCATGGCAACAAGAATGACGAGCATCGGCAGCATTCGGCGCGTCCACGATCGGAAACAGAATTTCAACATCCGCAATGGCTCCCCCGGCGAATGACGAGTCCGAATCGTTCGGATCGTCATCCCCTTCATCGGTCCGACAGCGATGTCGCTTGCGACTCGTCGCCTTGGCGCAAAAACGACGCACGGCAGATTCCGCGCGAAGGCCGGAAAACGAGCCAGGCGACACGATTCACCCGATCAAGACGCTCGTTTGCCGTACATTCGTTGGACATTTGTCGCCTGTGGGGTACAGTGTAGGGACCGAATGGGGCGTTACCGCGTGCATTATTCACCCCGCAATTCGTACGGCTCCTCGCTTGCCAACGGAAGGTTGTTCATGCGCGTTCGAGAGTCTCGACGAGGTCCGATCCTCGCAATCATACTCAGCCTGATCACATGCGTGGGTCTTGCCGCCAGCTCGGCCCAGGCCGCAGTCACGGCGATCGTCGGCTCCGCCCGAGCCCGCGTTGTCCAGTTCGGCCCCAATATCCCGACGCAATCCGATTCCAGCGTTTCGACAGTCCCGACTACTGTGCCGAATCCGCCCGCCATCGCCGAAGCCAAGCTGGATCGTGTTCAGCCTGACGGCGGCATCACGGCTGGCGGCGACGCCCTCGCCGTCTTCGAGCCGCCCAATCTTTCCGGTATCGGCGTACCCAACGACGTCGGATTTGACCTTGGATGCTTCACGGACGACAACGAAACCACCTGGCTTGTCGAAGGGAACGTGACTGAGCGACGAACCATCGTGCTCGATTCATCACAATCCGGAACGGAAATCGCCACCGGTCCGACGGAACTTGCTCGCAGCCGAATTGTCCTGTCCGGCGTCATGTTGATAACGTCCCTTGATCCGCTTCGGGATCTCACGGGCGTCGAAGTCGAGCTCAACATCTCTGTCACCAAGTACGACGCAATGGCGACGCCGCCCTCCGAACAGGTCCTTGTCGGGACGATGATTCTCCGCGGCGGCCCTCTGGGGGAAGTCACAGTCGCCGAGGCCACGGGCGCCTTCGCCGGGATCGCCCCGCCCGTTCTCGATTTCTCCGCCCTCGTCATCAATCTTCCGCTCGTCAAGACGATCATTTTCGCCGGCGTCGAATTGCCGTATGAGTACAGTTTCCGCCCGAATCGCCCATTCGATCTGGAGCTGGAGGTTTCCAGCCAGATCCGGAACATTCCCGGTGGAACCGGCGGCGCAGCCGTCTTCGGCCTGCCCCAGTCGAGCCTCGGCGACGTTTTTGCCCGCGTGAAGAACGATGATCGCGGGGATCAGCTCGAAGCCCTGATTTCGGAACAGGTCGACACGACCGGCGCGGCCTATCAGGGCGGCGTTTCGATTCCGTCACTGTTCCCTGCCTGCGGCCTGTTCGGAATAGAGTCCGCGATGTTGATTTTTGCCGCCGGAAGCCTCATTCGCCGTCGTCGCCGACGTTGGACCCCGCCCGCTCGATAACTTGATCGCAAAAAACGGAAATCTCGGTGATGTTGTCTTCTGGTGCACGATCTTCATCGTTGCCATCGTGGCGATTCTCCTCATTGCACGATGGTTTCGAGGCCGATTGCTCGATCCGTCCTCCGAGTCCGGTTCGCGGGAAGGACTCTCGCTGCAACAATTGCGTGACATGCGACGCAAAGGCGATATCACAGAAGACGAGTTTCAAACGCTGAAATCGCAGGTCATCGCGCAATTTAATCCGCCTGACCAGATCGAATCGGACTGAAGCGCAGCTCCCGCCGACGCAAGCGCTTACGTCGCGGAATGTAATAAAGCCGCCCATCAAACGGAGTCGATATGTTGCGTGCAACGCGATAGAATTCCGGTAGAGTGAAATAAGCGAGTGACATCTGTCAGAGCGGAAGGATTTTCCCTTGGCCAGCGGCAGCAACAATAGTGGCAATGACGGCGGCGGACGATCGGGCAGCGGAAGCGGCAGCGGCGGATCCGGCTCGAATCGAAAGCGCAAGCAGAGTGTTTGCAGTTTCTGCGGTAAGACGCATCGCGAAGTCGGCCCGATGGTCGAAGGCCCGCGCGATGCGTACATCTGCTCCAACTGCGTCGACCTCTGCCACAACATCATCCAACAGGAAAAACGCAAGGCGAGCGGACTCCGCCCCTTGTTCCATAAGATTCCGCTTCCGCGCGAAATCACGGAAT
>JAJDEC010000160.1 GCA_029259995.1 Phycisphaerae bacterium | reverse complement strand
TTACCGTGGGGGCCATCAACTCGAACGACGACACGGTAACCGGTTTTACAAGTTTTGGTCCGGCCGACGATGGCCGTCTCAAGCCGGATGTCTGCGCTCCGGGTTGTCAATCCAGCGACGATAACGGGGTCACGTCCACAGCGGCGAACGGCGGCTACATAACCTTTTGCGGCACCAGCATGGCCGCTCCGACGGTGACCGGTCTGAGCGCGTTGCTCTTGCAGGATTTTCGCAGTGTTTATCCGAATACCCCGGATCCTCGCAACTCCACGCTGAAAGTCCTGCTGGCCCATTCAGCGGAAGACATCGAGAACGCCGGCCCCGATTACAAGACGGGTTATGGATCGGTTCGCATTCAGCGGGCAATCGACCTGATGCGCGCGGATAACTTTCTGGAGGACAGCGTCAGTCAGGGCGAGGTGTTTGTCGCCTACGTCCAGAGCGAAGGGCTGGCCGGACCGAATATCAAAGTCACACTGGCATGGGACGACGTCCCCGGCACGCCGAATGTAAACCCGTCGTTGGTGAATGACCTGGACCTTCGCGTGTTCTCACCCCTGGAGAATGAACGCTTCCCCTGGACGCTGAATCCCGCGGACCCCGCAGCGCCTGCCGTTCGCACGCAAGGGGACCACGTCAACAATATCGAACAGGTCATCTCCGTGCCGGGACTGCAAACACTTTATCGAATCGAAGTGCGCGGCTTCAACGTGCCGGTCGGCCCGCAGGTGTTCTCGCTCACCGCTACGCCGCGTCTGCTTAACAAAAAGGGTCGAATCACGCTGAACCGGCCGGCGTTCGCCTGCGAATCGACGATGGACATCCGCGTCTACGATTCGGACCTGAACGCAGATGAGAACGTCGTGGAAACGGTCAATGTCACCGTCACATCGGACTCCGAGACTGCGGGTGAAGTCGCGACACTCATGGAAACCGGGCCGGCGACGGGCCGTTTCTTCGGCACGCTGAACGCAAGTCAGACAGATGCACCTTCCGTCCTGTTGGTTGCCCCCGGCGACGCCATCGCGGCGACCTACATCGACGCAGACGATGGGCAAGGCGGCAGCAATTTGCAGGTGACGGCCGATGCCGTGACCGATTGTACTTTGTCGGTCATCACCAACGTGCAGGCAATTGAGGTCACGCCCCGCAGCGCCGTCGTTACATTTGATACCGACGAGTTGGCGAACGGCCTGATCCGCTACGGCGCCTCCTGCGATGCGCTCACGCAAACAGCCGTCGAGCTTGATGACAAGACGGCGCACACGATCGTTCTCGGCAACCTCGACGACGCGCAAACGTATTTCTATTCGGTTGAAGTGGTTGATCAGGCCCAGAACATCGTCAGTGACGATAACGACGGTTTGTGCTACTCGTTCACGACGCCGGACGTCCCAGAGTATTTCACCGAGGAGTTCGATGGCGACTTCGACCTCGAATACACCAGCATCAGCTTCTTACCCGACGGGACCTTTGACTACTACGAGAGTTGCATTGAACCCATTGACTATCTTCCGACCGACCCGGCCGGCGGAGAGATCCTCAACATCACAGACGACGGCAGCGCGATCCTCGATCTTGCAATTCCGGTTTCGATCTACGGAACGAGTCACTCGAGGGTCTACGTCAACATCCACGGCAACATCACGTTCGAAACATTCGATTCCACTTGGTGGCTGCCGCAGTATTACTTCTATTACAAGAGGGTTTCGGCTCTGTACTTTGGGCTGAGCACCAATAACGGGGGGAACATCAGCTGGAAGGAGCTCGATGATCGCATCGCCGTCACATGGCAGAATGTCCCGACGATGTTCTCGACCAACTCGAATACGTTTCAGATCGAGATGTTTCATGACGGCATGATTCGTATCAGTTATCTCGACATGGACGAGCACCGTGCGACTGTCGGTCTTTCGCCTGGGGGCGACATTCCCTTGGATTATTTCGAATCGAATCTCTCCGACAGTGCCGTTTGTGATCCGCATCCGCCGCAGGTATCGAATGCAACAATCAATATTCCGCTCGACACGCCGTCGACGATTGTGCTGAAGGCCAATGACGACGGTCTGCCGAGTCCGCCCGCCGATCTTACGTACCGCATCACGAGCCTTCCAATCCAGACGTTACGCGACGCAGGCGACGATCACGTCATCCTGCCGTGCGTACTGCCGTACGCGCTGACGAATGGCGGCAACCAGGTGGTGTACGAACCCGATGAAGGATTCCGCGGATCGGACAGCTTTGAGTTCGTTGTTGACGATGGCGGAATCCCGTCAGGCGGCGGCGAATCGGCAACGGCGACAATCGACCTCACGCTTGGCCTGCGGCAGCTTGCCTATGCGTTCCCGCTCGACTCGAATCCAGGATGGACGACGGAAGGGATGTGGGAATTCGGTGTGCCGCCGACGAACCATACTTTTGAACCGCCCAGCGCCCATACTGGCAGCAATGTGTATGCGTATGACCTTAACGGAAGATACCTCAACAACATGCCTGCGGAGTATCTGACCACAACGGCCATCGACTGCTCGCGATTGGCACGCGTCGAATTGCGGTTTTGGAGATGGCTGGGCATGGGGCACGCCTCTTACGCTCAGGCGGGCGTTCAAGTTTCCAACAACGGCAGCGACTGGATCGTCGTCTGGGGGTATGTCGGGTGGCATTTCAACGACACAAACTGGAATCAGATGGTCTTTGACATTTCAGATGTTGCGGACGGACATGATACGGTATACGTCCGTTGGGGCATGGGGCCTACCGCTGACGGAATTCCATCAATGGGTTGGAATATCGACGAAATCGAAATCTACGCGGTGCCATGGTTGCCGGATTGTTCGGCAGTGGACAGCGATGGCGATCTGGTGGCGGATGACTGCGACATGTGCCCGGGCTTCGACGATCTGGAGGACTGCAACGGAAACGGAGTCGCAGACGGCTGCGATCTCGGCGTGATCACATACATTCAGGATTTTTCAGCCGCATCATCGGACTATTCCCTGAACGGCACGGCCCAACTCGACGACAGCGCGATCCGCTTGACGGAGGCGGTCGCCGGCCAGATGGGATCCGTCGTCTTCAATCCGGTTTCCCGGCAGGCCGTCAACAGTTTTGAAGCATCGTTCGATTTCAGGATGGGGGGCGGTACCGGGGCGGACGGCGTGAGCTTCGCACTCTTTGATGCGAATGTGCATGACAACTCGGTCAATTTCGGCGAAGGGGGCGGCCCAAGCCTGCTTTCGATCAGCTTTGATACCTATCGCAGCACGCCCGCCGATGGCAATCACGTCTCGCTGAGATTTGACGGAGCGATTATCGCTGACGAACTCGTCGGATTCACGTTGAACAGCGACGAATGGCACCATGCCGATATCGTGTTTGACGGCGTGCAACTGACGTTGACGCTCACGCGCGACCAGTGGCCGCTTGCCGACCAGGTCGAAGTGCCGTTCGACAGCGTTCCTGTGCCGGGATTTGTACCGACGATCCTGCGATTCGGCTTCGGTGCACGCACGGGAAGCGTTACCGACGAGCAACGCGTTGACAAGGTGCGGTTCGTCGACACCTCGAATACCAACGACTGCAACGCCAACGGCGTGCCGGACCAGTGCGATACCGATGCGAATGCAAATGGCATTCCCGATAATTGCGAACCGTGCGGCAACCTGATCGGCGATGTTAGCGGCGACGGAACGATCAATGTCAACGACATGACGCCGTTCGTCACTGTTCTGCTCGATCCGATCTCGGCACTGCCGGAGGAGTTTTGCGCAGCCGACACGAATCAGGACGGCGACGTGAACGGCCTGGACGCACAGGGGTTCATGGAACTTGTTCTGTCGAACTGATCCGCGTCGCGACGTCACTTTGAATTGTGCGGGCGCGGGGCCAACAGGCCCCGCGTCCGCTTCTTCATGGCCGACGGAATTCTTGTTTAGGTTCAGGGCCTGAGTCGAGTCACTATATGGTGCCCGTAGAGTGTCAGAACTTGAGCGCGGTCGAAGGGAGGTAACAACGGCGGTCGATAGACCATTTCGCGCTCGGATCGTCGTGGCTCGGCGCGCGCGGTCGTGTGACAGGACTGGGGCTCAGCGATGCAGGGTTGTGCGGGATCGAACAACTTCGCAAGGCGTGTTGGGTTCAGACTCCAGGTTATGAGCCCTGTCATTGCGAAAAACGACGAATCACCAGAAGCCCTTGGATGACCGTATTACAGACTGCTCAGAGAGTCACCGCGGTTTCGGCCAAGCTCCGCACGTTGAACATGTTGCACAATTTGCCTGTACTGTAGACCCTCACCCGAAAAAATGATCCAGCGAGAACGAGAAGTATCTGCCAGATTTCGTTCATCAATTCCGGCGAAGCCGGAAGGAGTCATCTGATGAAGAAATCGAAGTTCACAGAGCAGCAGATCGCCTTTGCCATGAAGCAGGCGGAGACGGGAACGTCGGTGGACGCAGTCTGCCGCAAGATGGGTATCAGCCAGCAGACCTTTTACCGATGGAAGAAGAAGTACGCAGGAGTTGGCGTGTCGGAACTCCGACGTCTGAAGCAACTCGAAGAAGAGAACCAGAAGCTTAAACTTCTTGTTGCGGACTTGAGCCTCGACTAGACGATGCTTCAGGACATTCTGTCAAAAAAACTCTGATGCCTGCCAGGAAGCGTGAACTCGTGTCGACGCTTCAAGCGCGGTACGGCATCAGCGAACGTCGGGGCTGTTCGGTTGCTTGCGTTGCCAGGGCTAGTTGCCGCTATCAGTCCATTTCCGATGATCAGGCAGCGTTGCGAATGCGACTCTGTGAACTGGCAAGCGTGCGTGTTCGGTACGGCTATCGACGCCTGCACATTCTGCTTGAACGCGAAGGCTGGAAGGTGAATCACAAGCGGGTGTATCGAATCTACTGTGAAGAAGGCCTGACGATGCGAACCCGAACGCCTCGTCGGCGCAAGAGTTGTCGAATTCGGGTGGATCGCCCATTGGCTGGCCAGATTAATGACGTTTTGGTCGATGGATTTCATGGCCGACGAGCTGTTCGACGGCCGGCGATTCTGGCTGTTAACGATAGTCGATAACTTTACCCGTTAGAGTCTGGCGATTGACGCTGGCCAGCACTTCAAAGGACGGGATGTGGTAGGTGTCTTGACGCAGATCGGAGCATGGCGCGGCTTGCCGCAGACCATTCGTTTGGACAGCGGCCCGGAGTTCATCTCCAAAGCCCTGGATCAGTGGGCGCATTGGAACAAAGTGTCTTTGGACTTCAGCAGGCCAGGAAAGCCAACAGATAATGCGTTCATTGAATCATTCAACGGCCGACGCAGGCAAGAATGCCTTAATACGAATTGGTTCTTGTCACTCGATGATGCCCATGAGAAGATCGAGGCTTGGCGCATCGACTACAATCAGCATCGACCACACGGATCGCTGGGCAATCTGGCGCCCAGCGAATTCCGCCAAAGAAGCCAGAGAGACCTGACCGAATCGATGCGGAATGTCTCATATAAGCTGGTACAGAAAATGGGGCAGGCTCAGAAGGACTTTTCGCGATACCGATTGCGCTCATGCAACATGCGGACGAAGTGATCGATGTCGTCGGCGCGCGAGATCGGTGCGATGCGGCAGGGGACCAGCGTCAGCCCGGCAAGCCGTGCCGCCGCGTGACGCCGATGCCCGCCTGAGGATCCATCCGTCCTGCGTAACCAAGAGGGGCTCCAGCAGGCCGTTCTCGGCGATGCTCTCCGCCAGCGTGACGATCTCGGGATCATTCGGATCGATGGGGCGGTAAAGCTGGTCGTTTTCAGGCGACGGCCGAATCGAACTCAACCGACGTATGTCAAATTCCTGTGGCGTGACCAAGAGCGTCGCCTCCTTGCAGTGGGGCTCATGGGTGACTTATGCAGTGGGAGAGCGAGGTGTCCGGACCGATCTCAAAGTGGATGAATGCCGAATTGCGCGTGCTGAGACGTCATTGGCGGTAGAATGCGCGCATGGTCATTGACGGCATTCTTTTCTCGGGAGGTCAACGATGTGCAAGCATATTTCCATGCTGTGTCTTCTTGCTGTACTGGGTGTCAATTCAACTTGGGCCGACGAGCCTGAACAAATATTGGATTCTCCGTTTGACATCGAAAATTGTGGAGCGGAGCTCTATCTCGCACCAGAATTTCCAGACCAGAAAGTTGCCGAAAAACCGCTTTCGAAGGAAGAGACTCAACGCGCAACCCAACTCATTCGAGGGCTAGCTGACACCGACACCGCTGGCACAGGCTACGCTCCGACTTCGAACGCCACTGCATTTCTTCCCGTTCCGGTCACCGAACGCCAGAATGGCGGGATTCTGCCCATGCGCAAGACGACCCGTTCCGAATCGCTCGCGCAGCTTGTCGAGATGGGGCCTCGTGTCCTGCCGCTACTCCTCGAGAATCTCAGCAACACGACACCGACAAAATTCAGCATCAGTCACGAAGGCCATATGGGCGGAATGAGCTTCGGCTACGAACTGCCGTGGAATCCGCTTTCGCGGATCGAGACCAAGATCTTGGATGGGGAAAAAGAGTCCGCGCGGGATCATCACTCTCGGGGCGATCCTGTCGGCTCGTCGTACACCGTCAAGGTAGGTGACCTCTGTTTTGTTGCAATTGGGCAAATCGTCGGACGGAACTATCGTGCGGTGCGATACCAAATGACCATGCTCTATATGATCAACAGTCCGACGCATGACGAACGCCTGCTTCGGCAGACGCGCGAACTCTGGTCGGGCGAAACGCCTGCCGTCAGCGTCCTCAAATCGCTCTTGACGGACTACCGCACGCGGGCGACCAAGCTGCATGTCAAGTGTAAACCTTCACTTGCCTATTACAGCACCGATCCTGGAGGCACCGCAAGCTACTTTCAGTGCGAATCCTCAATTCGCCTCTTGTACTATTACCCGAAGATCGCTTGCCCGCTGATCGCTCAACGATTGCGCGAGCTCGACATTCGCGCTGGGATCATCGGTTCGGAGGAATGGCACGTCCGGGAGGAAACAAACAAAGTCAATACGCCCGAGTTCGTGCAGGACGTCGCCTGGTCGGCCGACCCGGAAATCTCCGCGGAGATAGACCGGATCATCCGCACCTCAAACGATACGGCTATCGTCGTGGGTTGCGTCGAGGGTACGAGTTGTGGTGATGCTACACTGTTCAATACGCGTTGTCGAGAGTACTTCCGGCGGATACCGCAACTCAAGTTCGATCCAAACGGGATCGACAACGACGTGCTGCTTCGAATTGCGCAAGGAGATCAACCCAAGGAACGCGACGCCCTGCTGGCACTGTTTCGGAAGAACGCTTGTGGGGATCGCAGGCGAATGCTCGAACTCGCGCTCAGTCGCGCGCCATTTCCGGGGAGCGAGAAACTACCTTCAGGACAAAGATCAACGGATGACTAGTGCTGCTCCCGGGCAACTGAGAGACATCGAGGGGGCTTGGGTCGCTGTTCGAATTTGGAACCGGGGGACGAAGCCTGTCGGCAGGTCATTCAAGAGCCGATTGGCTGAAGCCGGAAGCCTGGCTACGAGCTGACGGGCGAGGAAAGAGCGATTTGGTCGGAAATTAAAGTGAGGTACGAGTGATGAATCGAGGACTGCTCCGATACTCGGCGATGATTCTCTATGCCGGAATTCAGCTCGCTTCAGCCGAGCCGCTGATGCGAACAATCGCATTAACTGGCGAACCCGCCCCAGGACTACCCTCAGATGTAGAGTTCAGGTGGGACATGGGTAGAGCATTGATCAACAATGCGGGGCAAATTGCCTTTTGGTCGGGGACGAATATGCCAGGTGGAACC
The DNA here is from genome assembly GCA_029259995.1 of Phycisphaerae bacterium. Lineage (GTDB taxonomy): Bacteria > Planctomycetota > Phycisphaerae > UBA1845 > UTPLA1 > ECT2AJA-110-A. The sequence continues at coordinate 468 of JAJDEC010000160.1, read as the reverse complement.
AAGGGGATCTGGTCGGACCGGACTGGTCAACTCGATTTGGTTGTTCTTGAAGGCACTCCAGCACCCGGTTTTGCCCCGGGAACGATTATCGAGAACATTGGAATCATTGATTTTCGATTTGCAGATTCCGGTGCGATTCCGTTTCAAGCAGCGGTCCTGGGAGAAGAGTTTGGGATTTTTGCGATAAGTACATGCTGGATAGCGCTCCCCGAAGGAAACCTCATGCTTGTTGCAAAGCGAGATGACTTAGCGCCAGGGGCCGATCCAGGGGTCATCTTTGGATCTCCCGATTCGGGCTTCTATTTCGTTGGGCCGATCACGTATTCAGAATCTAGGTATACGTTCATGTCGAGGCTAAGCGGTCCAGACTTACCAATCTTGGCAAGTGGTATTTGGCGTGGGACGGGATCCATCATGTCTCCGCTGGCATATTCCGGAATGCAGGCACCGGGTTTTGATGATGGAACG
>JAJDEC010000159.1 GCA_029259995.1 Phycisphaerae bacterium | reverse complement strand
GGGTTCGTTGCGCCGTATGGGTCGACGAGCGTGGGGCGGCCGCGCCGCTGGTCGTCGACGAATTTGTCGAAGGCGGGGTAGAAGATGCGGACCCAGGTCTCCTGGGCGGCGCGCGTCGGCAACGGCGGCTGGCCGTCGACGCTGCCGTTCTGCATGTCGAGCACGTGGGCGAATTCGTGGATGACGACGTTGTAGCCGTCGTGGGGCGCGGCGACGCCGTGGGCGACGGTGTTCCAGGCAAGAACGACGGGACCGCGATGCCAGGCTTCGCCGGATCTTGTTCGATGGATTTCGTAGGGGCGGCCGTCGGGGCCGATGGCTTCGATTTTTTCCGTAAAGTTGTGCGGATAGATGATGATCTCGCGGAGGCGCGGGAAGACGTCGAGCTCGGGGAGGGCGACGAGCATCATGCAGGCGCCGGCGGCGATCGTGACGCGCATAGCTTCCGTGATCTCGATCTCGCCGCCACGGGCGAACTGCTTTTCGGCAAGAAATATACGGATGTCGTTTTCGAGTTTCTGGCGTTGTGCATCGGGCAGGAGCGGGAAGTGCGGCACGGCGCGGAGCAGCAGCGGACGCCATTTCTCGGGAAAGGGCTCGGCGAGGAGCTTCTCGCGGCGGCGCCTGCGGCCGCCGAAGACGGCGCTGAGGAGTTTGCGAATCATGGGGCGTCGGGGCCCACGGGTGGAATCGTTTTGACGGGGCGTTCGGCGAGAAGCTTGCGCAGGATGGGTTCGAGTGCTTCGACGTCCTTGCAGTCGACGATGACATCGCTGCGGCGATGGTCGATGCGTTCGCCGGCGAGTTTCGCGGCCCAGCCACCGGATGCGGAGAGGGCGACGATGGGGCGATCGTACATCCAGGCGTAGGCAATTTCGCTGAGGGTTCCGGCCGCGCCGCCGACGACGAGAATGATGTCGCCAGAGATGGCCGTGATGACATTTCGCGCCCAGCCGAGGCCGGTCGGAATGACGTAATGCGTGAATTCGTTGACCTGTTCCATCGGTGTGAAAGGTGTCACGGCGATGACAATGCCGCCGGCTTCGGCGCAACCGCGCGATGCCGCCTGCATGACGCCGTCGCGACCGCCGGTGACAAGTGCGGCGCCAACGCGAGCGACGCAGGCGCCGGCGTGTTTGGCAATCATCATTTGATTCGCGTCGGCTTCGCTGGAGCCCATGATGCCGATTTGGGGTCGTCTCATGTTGTTGTGTCTCCGATCAGAATGGGCGCAATGCGTAGGGATATCGATAGACGTCGCCGGCATTGGTTTCGATGGCCGCCATGCAGCATAGGTAGACATTGGCGAGCGAGAGCACGGTCATCAACGGCCAGCTCAGGAGATAGATACCCGGGATGGGGAGGATCATGAATGATGCGGCGAAGACGACGAGCACGACAAACGTGAATTGAAAGTTCAGGGCTTCGCGGGCGCTGGCGCCGACGAATTCGCCGAGTTCTTCGCGTTTGATCTGCCAGATGAGCAGAGGGCCGACGATGTTTCCGAGGGGGATCGTGAGGAACGCCATTCCGCACAAGTGGGCGAGCATGGCCCAGTTGCGTTGCTGCTTCGTCGGGCCCGTCGGCAGCGGCGGCGTTGATGGGGCGTCGGAGTACATGTCAGGCTTCGCCGCCTTTCATGGCTTCCAGTTTCTTTTCGATGAGTTCGCCTGCCATTTTCGGATCGGCTTTGCCCTGGGAGACTTTCATGAGCTGGCCACGAAGGAAACCGGCGGCGGCCTTGGCTTTTTTCGGGTTTTGCAACGCGTCCTCGATCGCTTGCGCGTTGGCGGCGAAGACGTCGTCGATCCATGCTTCGAGTTGGCCTTCGTCGCGCTCCTGGACGAGGCCGAGTTGGGCGGCGATGTTGGCGAGGTTTGCGTCGCTGTTGTTCGTATTCTTGTGAACGTGTTCGGCGATCTGGGACGCAGCGGACGCGCTGATGGTACCGGCGTCGACGAGTCGAGCGAGATCGGCGACTGCCTTGTCGTTGACATTGAGTCGGGCGATCGATTTGTTCTCGGCGGAGGCGAGCTGGTTCCAGACGCCGACGAATTGTTTGGTAAGCGTTTTCGCGCCGGCGCCGAGTCGGGTTGCGGATTCGTAGAGTTCGGCGGTCGGCAGGTCCGCGAGGATGATTTCGCAGTCTTTCGGCGTCATGCCGAAGGCGTCGATGTATCGGCGCTGGCGGGCAAGCGGCAATTCGCCGACGCGTGCGCGGAATGTGTCGATGGCGGCATCGTCGAGACGCGCGGGGACGAGATCGGGCTCGGGGAAGTAGCGATAGTCGTGGGATTCTTCCTTGCCGCGCTGGAACTCCGTGACTTCGAGTTGATCGTTCCAGCCGTAGTTCTGCTTGCCCTTGTTGGCGAGCGTATAGTCGTGATCGTCCTCCCACTCCTGCACTTGTCGCTGGATCTCGTACTCGATTGCACCGCGGACGCTGCGGAAGCTGTTGAGGTTTTTTACTTCGCTGATCGGCGTGCGGTATTCCGTGCCATCGGGCGTCGTAATAGAGACGTTGATATTCGGCTCGAAGCGCATCTGGCCTTTTTGCATGTCGGCGTCGGAGATTCCGAGGAAGCGGACGAGCTTCTGCAATTCGACGCAGAATGTGTACGCGTCGTCGGCATTCTTGATGTCGGGTTGTGTGACAATTTCCAGGAGTGGCGTACCGGCGCGATTGAGGTCGATGCGCGTGTGGTCGAGGCCTTCATGGAGATTCTTGCCGGCGTCTTCTTCGAGATGGGCTCGGATGATGCCGATGGCGAGCGTGTTGCCGTCGGTTGTGGGGATTTCAAATGAGCCGTTCGATGCGACTGGTAAGTCGTACTGGCTCGTCTGATAGTTCTTGGGCATGTCGGGGTAGAA
>JAJDEC010000158.1 GCA_029259995.1 Phycisphaerae bacterium | reverse complement strand
CCGACGATGAGTCCGAGCACGATAACCATGACGGGCTCCAGCATCGACACAAGGCTCGCAACCAGGGTTTCGACTTCGTCGTCGTAGTTGTCAGCAACTTTGATCAGCATCTTGTCCAGATCGCCGGTTTCTTCACCGACGTCGACCATGTTGACGACCAGGCTGTCGACCACTTTCGAGGCTCGAAGCGGATCCGCGAAGGACTCGCCCTCTCGAATCGAGTCGTGAACGCGACTCAGTGCGCGGACATAGACTTCGTTGCCCGACGTGTCCTTTGTGATATTCAGTGCTTCGAGAATCGGAACACCTGCCGAAATCAGCGTGCCGAGCGTTCGCGTAAAGCGAGCGACCGCCGTCTTGGTCAGAATGCTTCCGAGGATGGGAATCTTGAGCTTGATCAAGTCCGCGGCATAGCGCCCGCCTTCAAACTTGCGAGTGAGTTTCCAGATGACAATAAACAGGATCGGTGACGCACTCACCCACGCCCATCCGGGAATCGTCATTGGCACACGTTCGCCGTTCGGGCCGGTAGACATACCGATCATCCAGTCAGACATGTTCATCAACAGAACTGTGGGGCCGGGCAACGTCGTGTCGAAGTCCTCGAAGATGGTTTTGAACTTGGGTACAACGAAGACCATGATGCCGGCCACGATCAGGAATGCGAACGTGATGACGGCGACCGGATAGATCATGGCGCCAATGACTTTTCGCTTGAGCTTCTGCGCCTTTTCCATGAATTCGGCCAGGCGCTGGAGAATGACGTCGAGAACACCACCGGCCTCGCCGGCCGCGATCATGTTGCAATAGAGTCGGTCAAAGACCTTGGCATGGGCCGACATCGCTTCTGAAAGCGTCATGCCGCCTTCGACGTCCTCTGCGACAGTTCGCAGCGCGACGCGGAGCGGTCCCGGCTTCTGTTGTTGTTCGAGGATGCGAAGTGATCGAAGGATCGGCAGGCCGGCATCCATGAGCGTCGAAAGCTGTCGCGTGAACTGCGTCAGATGCTTCTGGCTGACGCCGCCGATGGACGTGGTCTTCCGGCGCTGGCCGGGCATCGTGCCGCCGGTCTGCTTCTTGGCGCCGCCTTTCTGCTTGACCTTTGTCGGGAAGTAGCCCTGGGCGCGAATCTTAGAGATCGCCTCTTCGGTATTCGGGGCCTCGACCTGGTCTTTGACTTCCTTGCCTTGGGCGTCCATCGCTTCGTATTGGAATGTCGGCATGGCGTAACTCCGGATGGCAATTGGCGTTGGGAATCAGGAATGCGAAGGAATCGACCGCAAGAAGTGCGGAGGATCGATTCCCGATTTCCGAGCGCCGGGTTCACGGGGCGGGGGCAAACTGCGGTTTTCCTGTCGGGCAGCGCATCAACCTTTGCGCAGCCCGGCGCACTATACCCCTCACCACTACCTGCCATTCTACCGCCGCCAACGTGTCCACCCTAGCGAAAGCGTGTGAGACTAACACTGGCTTATGACGGTCGTTTTTTCTTGTAACCCATTCATATGTATGTGTTTAGCGGTGTTTGGCTGTGATCGAATCGGACCTCGTGCGTATTGATTACGGGTCGCAGAGGGAGAATTCGTTCGGGTTTCTCCGACAAGTCCCGCCTGTGACTTGGAGCATATTGGAACCGGCGCGTTATAGTCCGCAGGCAGACAATGCGTCGTGAGCGTCGTTCAAAGGTGGTCCAAACATGCCAGACTCATCCAAGCCGACCGTGTTTCTTGTGGGGAATGCCCGGAAGCCGGAAACCGAGTCCGCATTTGCCGAGCTGGAGCCGTGGCTTGCTGAGCGCTGCAATCTCGCCGGTGCCTTGCGAAGCGAGGATCTGACGCAGCTCAGTGATATCGAAGGTCTGGACTTCATCGTTGTGCTGGGGGGGGATGGGTCGATTCTTCATACCGGCCATGCGCTGGGCCGGAATCAGGTTCCGATTCTCGGGGTCAATCTGGGGAAGCTTGGCTATCTCGCAGATTTCGACGTGGACGAGTTCAAGACGATGTTTGAGCGCGTTTCGACCAAGCCGTTGCCGATCAGTGAGCGGATGATGGTGGACGTTCGGATCGTCGAGCCTAACGGGGAGAGCTGGTCGAGCGTGGCGCTGAACGACTGCGTGGTTCGCGTGGGAGATCCTTATCGGACGTTGACGCTGTCTGTCGGACTGGACGGGCATCCGTTCAGCACGCTCCATGGCGACGGTGTGATTCTGGCGACGCCGTCCGGATCGACGGCGCACAACATGTCCTGTGGTGGACCGCTCGTCGAACCCTCCGCTGACGCGATCATCCTCACACCGAGATGCCCGCATTCGTTTACGCATCGACCGATCGTCCTTTCGGGGGAGTCACGGCTGGAGATCGGGATGGTCACAGAAGGGCAGGCTGCCGCGGCTGTGCTGGACGGCCAGCATATTCGGCCGCTGGTCGGCGGCGCGAAAATCGAAGTCAAGCGATCGGCCATGCGATTCAAGCTGGTACGAAATCCGATTCGACGGCCCTGGGAGACGCTTGTGACGAAGCTCAAGTGGGGGCTGGATATTCGTTGAGCGCGCCGGATCGGGCGAACATCGTGGCCGCAGCGAACAACGACGCGCGTCTCATGCGTCGCCGCAACAAGACAATTGTCATTTTTCTTGCATTGCTGGGGGCCGGCGCCGGCCTGGTGCTTGGACTGATGTCCGACGGCGTGCATCACGACGATGATCTGACGCATTTCCTTTTCGCACGATGGTCATGGTGGTATCCGGGTTATCTGACGCACGTCTGGGGCCGGCCGGGATTCACTTTGCCAATGGCGCTGGTCTCAGGCTGGTTTGATCGCGGCACGGCGTGGCATCTGGCGCGGGCATTTTCGGCCTGCATTACGCTGGCGTCGGCCTTGCTGGCAGCGGCGCTCGCCCGCCGAATGGGGCTTCGATACTGGCCCTGGGTCGTGGCGCTCTGCTATTTTCAGCCGCTCAACATGGTGCTGTCCTACACGACGCTGACGGAGAATTTCACGGGGCTGTATCTGATCGCTTCGCTGTATCTGCTGCATCGTCAGCGTTGCGTTCTCGCGAGTGTTGTGTTTTCGCTGGCGCTGGTGAGCCGCCTGGAGACCGTGATCCTGTTGCCGGTCTGGGGCGTCGTGGTCTGGGGCGTCGGGCGCTCCGGCGCCACGACGGCACGCATCTGTCTGGCGGCCTGCATGGCTTCGTTGTGGGCGCCCATCGCACAGAATCTCGGGCACTTTGCATTCTTCGGAACATGGCCCGCGAGTGCATTCCTGCATCCGTCGGGTTCGACGGAGTATCTTGCGACTGGCCCCCTGGCGTTTCTGCCGCCGCTGCTATTGGCAACGACGCCGATCGTGGCGTTTCTGTCTGTGTTTGGCGCCGCGAAAGTCATACGGCGCGGCCACGGCAGCGTGATTGCGCTTGCGGGGATCTTTCTGGCGACGCACTGGCTGATCAAGTGGTTCGGCGTCTTTGCGAGCGGCGGGTTTGCGAGATTCGTCGTGGCGGTGTCGCCGTTGCTCGCAATTGCAGCGGCGGCCGGAATGGAGACGATTGTCGAGGCGTTTCGACGTCCCGGCCGTGGAAGGAAATGGGTCGGTTTGTCTGCATTCGGTTTGCTGGCAATTGCCTATCTGGCAACGCGAATCGAATTGCATGCGGGAAGACTGCCGGTTGATGTGAGTCAATTCGCGTTCCTGGATTCTGCAACGGCAATGGGCGCGATCGGCATCGCGCTGGCGGCGGCGTGCTTTGTGCGGCGAGAATTCGTCTGGCAGATTCTGGGACGTCTCGGCTTGCTGATTTGCGTTGTCGTTTCCGTCAGTCAATTTGCAATCATGGTCCGACCGCTGAGGCTGAAGCCGGAGCATGCGGCGGCGCGGGACACACATCGATTCGTGTCGGACGCGTTTGGCGACGCGCCTGTCTTTGCGGCAAACCCGTGGATTGCCTGGTGGAGCGGTCATGTCGAAGATCCGCGCGCGCACAAAGGGGCGCGGCTGCTGAGTTCCATGCCGGTCGGCACGGTCTTCATTTGGGATTCGATCTACAGCGGGAGTGATTTTCATCAGCTCGAGTTGAGACGGTTTGGGGAGGATCCCTCGTATCAATTCGTGCGTGCGAATCGTGTCGGCGACAACGGGGCGGAGTTTCGCGTTTTCGTGAAGATCGCGGAGACACGCGTCGAGGCTGCGGCCGTCGTGTATCCGGTTCCGCTGACGCTTGGCCGCGGGGAGGTGCTGGGCGTTTACTATCAACAGGAGGAGGACGCCGAGACTCGGGACGCGGCAGAATGAGCCAAGAGAAATGTGCCCAAATAAAAAAGGCCGCACCATGTGGCGCGGCCTTTTATGTAGCTCCCAACTCTCGGGCCGGAGAGTAGAGAAAGGAAAGGAAGTCTCACGTTGGGAGCTACGAAAGAAATATTAGCACGCTGCGGCGCTTCGTAAAGGGCAAAGCACAAAAATTTTGATGAATTCCTATTTACAGGCGTCCCTACGGCTCAAAATCGAATCTTCTGTGTGCCAATTCACATCACGTCGAGCCGATAGAAACAACGTCTATCCACTTGTGATACTCCGCTTCGCGTGGAACGACGGTTGGCCGGGAATCCGGAAAACGACGGATGTCGCGATTCCGAATACCGGACTCTTGTGAGGGCGAATTCTTAGACGGGAACGCAGCGACCGGCCGCCCAGCTTCGCAACGCGGTGATCTTTTCAGCCTGAGTGACCGACAGCGGCGGGGATGACTCGATCGAATGCCGGATGGCGTCGGTAGTGATTTCCGATCCGGAGCGAAAAACCTCGTGCATCGCGGAGACGATGGCCTGTTCGATCTCAGCGCCTGTGAATCCTTCCGATGCTGTCGCGAGGGCTCGAACGTCGAAGGATTGGGCGTTGCGATTGCGCTTCTGCAGGTGGATTCGGAAGATCGCCTCGCGCGTCTGCACATCGGGAAGATCGACGAAGAAGATCTCGTCGAATCGGCCCTTGCGCAGGAGTTCGGGCGGAAGCGCTTCGATATCGTTGGCCGTCGCGACGAGGAAAACGGGGGCGTTGTGTTCCTGCATCCAGGTCAGCAGGGTTCCGAACATGCGTTGCGAGAGTCCGCCGTCGGTACTTCTGCTGGCGGCGGACGCAAATGCCTTTTCGACTTCGTCGATCCACAAGACGACGGGCGCCATTCGTTCGGATTGATGGAGTGCATCTCGCAAGCGCCTTTCGGATTCGCCGATGTAGCGATCGTACAGGGCGCCGACATCCATGCGGATGAGTGGCCGATTCCACGCCGTCGCAATGGCCTTGGCGCAGTAACTCTTGCCGGCGCCCTGAACGCCGAGCAGGAGAATGCCGCGCGGGGCCGTGAGACCGAAGTCTCTCGCCTCGGCCGAGAAGACGTCCTGGCGTTTCGACAGCCATGTCTTGAGTCGATTCATTCCGCCGATCTCGTCGAGGCTGGCGGGGGCGCTGACGAATTCGAGGAGACCGGCGCCCGATACGAATTGGCGTTTTCGCAGGGCGATGGTTTCGAGATCATCGATGTCGAATCGATCGTCGCCAACGACGGATTCGATGACGATGCGCTCGATCTGTCGTCGCGTGAGACCGCCGAGATGCCGGCGTACGACGCGGAAGTCGTCGGGGCTCATCTCCGCCGTGATTTCCTGTTGGGCAGCGAATCGCCGGAGCGTGGAGCGAACGAGAAATTCGATTTCCTTGTCATCCGGGAGTGCGATTTCGAACGGTGTCCCTTCGCGATGAATGATGTCCGGGAACTCGTCCGAATGATCGATCAGGATGACGTGGCCGCCGTTCTCCGTTCGATACTCGATGAGATCGCGAAGCAGACGCAGCGTTCGGGCGTCGCGCAAGTGGGGCGACAGATCAAGGAACACGTCGACGCTGACTTCTTTCTGTCGTAACTGGTAATAGAGCGCCGCGGCGGCATGTTCGGTATCCGGGATCGGCGGATGATCCGATATGAGGCCATCGCGAAGTCCGCCGTTGATCTTCCAGACCTTGCAGATCAGGGGCGTACGAAGGACGGCCTCGCGAATAATACCCAGGGCGAAAGATTCTTCCGGCGTCACTATAATCATGCACGGATGTCGCCCATTGAGGAGCTTCTCAAACTGGCTGACAATTGAGTCGGGCATTCGTGTGGTTTCTCCGGCCTGGCCCCTCGATTCTGATTCTCCAAAATCGATCGGTCGAGGTGGGCATGGATTATACAGGACGGTGGAATCCATCGTCCACGATCTGCGTGACGGCATCCGATGATTGCAACCGCGGGCCATCGACATCGAGCCGGTCTCCGGATTCA